>NZ_LAVM01000033.1:0-60060 GCF_001083815.1 Nocardiopsis sp. SBT366
GGTGGGGGCGTTGCGGGAGCGGGGGGTGCGCGCGAATGTGGCGCGGCCCTTTGATCAGCGGTGGTCGCCTGGTCCCGGGCACGCGGTGGTGCGGGCGTCGGTGCACTACTACAACTCGGAGGAGGAGTTGGAGCGCACGGTGGGGTTGGTGCGGGAGCTGGCCTAGGGCCTGAGGGGGACCGGCGGCGTTGGGCGCTCCGGTCCCCCTCTTGTTGGTGGGGCCCGGGGGTCAGGCCAGGTGGGCGTAGCGGTCGGTGGCGGCGACCACGGCCGCGCCGATGCCGAGGGTTCCTGAGGTGTGGGCGGCGTCGTCGACGATGACGAGTTCTGCGGTGGGCCAGCGTCGGGCGAGGTCGTGGGCGGTGTCGGCGGGGCCGCTGATGTCGAGGCGGCCGTTGATGAGGGTGGCGGGGATGTGGGTGACGCGGTCGAGGTCGTCGATGAGTTGGTTGGGAGCGAGGAAGCAGTCGTTGGCCCAGTAGTGGGTGACGGCGCGGGCGAAGGTGAGCCGGAAGGCGGGGTCGGCGTAGCGGGGGTTGGGGGTGAATCCGGGGACGGTGGCCACGTGGGTGTCCTCCCATGCGCACCAGGCCTGGGCGGCGTCGTGGCGGACCTGGGAGGTCGGGGCCGTGTCGTGGGGGTGGAGCGGTTGCGCGGCGGCACGAAGAAGGGTGTGTACCGGTTGGTGCTGGCCGATGACTCCAGTGTCGTCGCCTACGTGTGGAGTGGCGCGGAGAACTACTGGCCGGAGCCGCACACCGGGGAGGGGCCCTTCGCGCACGCTGACGGCCTGGACCTGTTCGTGGGTGCCACCGAGGTGTTGGTGTCGGTGGGGGTGCGTACTCCGCGTGTGTTGTGGGTGGAGCGCGACCACCGGGAGTTGGGCGCGGACGTGGCTCTGGTGGAGGATGTGCGTGGCCCCACGCTGGAGGAGCACATGGCCCACGGTGATCCCGCCTTCGTGCGGGGGGTGCTGGGCCGGTTGGGTGAGGCGTTGGCGGCGATGGGCACCCGGTCGGAGGCGGGGGTGGGAAAGGTGTCGCGGCCGCTGGTGCGGGATCGTTCGTGTGCGGAGCTGGTGGTGGAGCACGCGTTGGCGGACCTGGACGAGGGGGCGCGGCGCAGGCCGGAGTTGGCGGAGGTCTCCTCCCGGGTGCGGGTGCGGTTGGACGAGTTGTTCGAACGGGTGGGGCCCAGGTTCGAACACGGGTTGGTGCACAGCGAACTGGGTCCCGACCACGTGTTGGTGGACCCGGCGGGGGAGCCGGTGCTGATCGACGTCGAAGGGTTGATGTTCTTCGACGTCGAGTGGGAGCACGTGTTCCTGCGGTTCCGGTTCGGTGACCTGTACCGGTACCTGGAGCGGCCGGGGTTGGACCCGGCGCGCACGGAGTTGTACACGTGGGCCGAGCACCTGTCGTTGGTGGCAGGGCCGTTGCGGTTGTTGGACGGGGACTATCCTGACCGGGCTGAGATGTTGGGCATCGTGGAGTACCACCTGGGGCGGGTGGTGGCGCTGGCTCGGGAGTGAGGGCGAGCGTCACTGCCGGGTGGTGATCCCGCTCTGGTCCAGGTCGCCCGTGCGCGTCGATTCTCCTTCTTTCGTGTTCCCGTGTTGGCCCCGTGGCCCTCCTCGTCCGGTGTGTTCTTGTGTCTGTTCGAGCCAACACCCATGGAGGGGAACTGATGATCGACACCGGCCTCGCGGGACGCACCGTCCTGGTCACGGGCGGTTCCGGCAACATCGGCGCGGCGATCAGCCGCGCCTTCGCCGCGCAGGGGGCGCGGGTGGCCGTCCACTGTCTGGCACAGGAGCGGCCCGCGCCGAAGGACACCGTGTGGGCGCACGTGACCCCCAACGAGGAGGAGGCCCACCGGTTGGCGCGCGAGCTGGGCCACGGTTCCTTCGCTGTGAGCGCCGACCTGTCCGACCCCGAGGGGCCGTCCCTTCTTGCGGGTGAGGTGGCCGAGCGGGCCGGGGCGGTCCACGTGCTGGTCAACAACGCCGCGCACTGTGAGAGCCCCGACAGTGTCGGGTCGTTCACGCACGCCTCGTTGGAGCGCCACTACCGGGTCAACGCCGTCGCTCCGGCCGTGCTGACCTCCGAGGTCGTGGGGCGGCGCCGGGAGGGGGAGCCCCTGTGCGTCGTGAACATCTCCACCGACGCGGCGCGGGCCTTTGCCGGCCAGACCGGTTACGGGACGTCGAAGGCGGCGTTGGAGGCGTTGACCCGGTCGATGGCGTTGGACCTGGCCGGGAGCGGTGTGCGTGTGAACGCGGTCGCTCCGGGACCGGTCCAGACGGGGTGGATGGACGCGGAGCTGCTGGAGCGGGCCCGGGAGGTGATTCCGATGGGTCGGGTGGGTGAGCCGGGCGACATCGCTGACGCGGTGGTGTTCCTGGCCTCCCACCAGGCCCGTTGGGTGACGGGGCAGGTGGTGCAGGTCGCGGGCGGCCACGCCCTGTGACCCTCGGCGGCGGGGGCGGGGCCGCTCGGTTTCGGGTCGGGCGGTCCCGCGCCGCGACGGCGGCTCGCCGACGCGGGCGGGGCCGCGTGTTCGCCTGTTTTCCTCGTCCCGTGGCTGGAGGAGGCAGAACTCGTTGCCCTCGGGATCGCGTAGCACCACCCAGGGGGGCGCCACGCGGGCTGGCCCACGGCGGCGCGCGTGGCGCCCCTGGCCACGAGGGCGTCGGCGACCGCCGCCTGATCCTCCGCACGCGGATCGAGGCGCGGGCGGTGGGTGCCCGGTCTCGTCTCGTCCACCTGGGTGAAGAAGAGCGAGGGTCGTGTGTCCGTCGCGGGGTCGGACCTCGACGCCGCTGGGTCGCGGGGGTTGAGGAACATCGGAACAGGAATCCGCGCTAAGCAACTTTGATCTGCTCGTACCGTCTGTGGGCATGCCAGTTGAGTTCCTCACCGATGAGCAGGCGGCCGCCTACGGCCGCTACACAAGCCCCGTCCCCCGAGCGGACCTGGACCGCTACTTCTTCCTGGACGACGCCGACCGGGCGTTGATCGAGTCCAAGCGCCGCGAGGCCAACCGTCTCGGGTACGCGGTGCAGTTGTGCACCGCCCGCTACCTGGGCACCTTCCTCACCGACCTGGACCAGGTCCCCGAGGAGGCCGTGGTCTACCTCGCTGAACAGCTTGCGGTCGCCGACCCGGCCTGCCTGTCCGAGTACGCCACCCGCGGACAGACCCGCCTGGACCACGCTGAGGAGATCCGCCGCGAGTACGGGTTCTCCGAGTTCACCGATCGCCGGTCGGAGTTGGAGGAGTGGTTGCGGGCCCAGGTGTGGACCACCACCGACGGGCCCAAGGCCCTCTTCGACGGGGCGAGCGTGTGGCTGCACCAACGCGGTGGGCTTCTTCCCGGGGCCACCGTGCTGGCCCGGCTGGTGGCCCAGGTCCGTGATGAGGTCACAGGGCAGCTGTGGCAGGCGCTGTGCGAGCTGATCACCCCCGCCCAGCGGGCGAACCTGGAAACTCTGCTCGTGGTCGGTGAAGGCGAGCGCTCCTCGCTGTTGGACCAGCTCCGCAAGGCCCCACCCGCCGCTCGGGGCAGGAGATGGTGCGGGCTCTGGACCGGGTCTCGGAAGTCTTCGGACTGGGGCTGGGGCAGGTGGACCTGACCGCCTTCCCCGCCCGGCGCATCACCGAGATGGCCCGCTACGGGCTCTCTGGCAAGGCCACCCTGCTGCGCCGCCACGGCTCCGAGCGCCGCCTGGCCACGCTGGTGGCCACCGTGGTCCAGCTCCAGGCCCGCACAGTCGATGACGCCCTGGAACTGCTGGATCTATTGATGACCACCCGCCTGCTGGCCCAGGCCGAACGCGAGTCGGTCAAGGAGAAGGTACGGCGCCTGCCGCGGTTGAGCGCGGAGTCGGCCAAGCTCGCCGCCGCGGTGAACGTGCTCCTGGAGGCCGCCCCGGCGCGGGAGGAGGCCGAGGGGGTGAACCTGGCGCAGGTGTGGGAGCGCATCGAACGGGTGGTGCCGCGCGGGGAACTGGCGGCCGCGCTACTGGCGCTGGAAGAGCTGCTGCCCGCACCCGGCTCCGACGATGACGAGGCGTGGCGGGCCGAGCTGGTCAACCGCTACGCCAGCGTGCGCGGCTTCCTGCCGATGCTGTGCGAGGTCATCGACTTCGGCGCCACCGTCGAAGGCACCGCGGTACTGGAGGCCATGCGCGCCCTGCCGGAGCTGATCGGCCGCAAGAAGATCCGCGCCCGCGAGGTCGACACCGACCTGATCACCGGGTCCTGGCACCGGCTCGTCTTCCCCGAAGACCCTGATGTGGTGCACAAGGCCGCCTACGTCTTCTGCGTCCTGGAGCAGTTCCACCGCCACCTCAAGCGCCGCGACATCTTCGCCCCGGCCTCGGCCCGGTGGGCCGACCCGCGCGCCAAGTTGCTCTCGGGGTCCGCGTGGGAGCAGGCCAAGCCCCAGGCTCTGGCCGCCCTGGGGCTTCCCGAGTGCCCGGATGAGCTGTTGGCCGAGCACGCCCGGCTGCTGGACGCCACCTACCGCCAGGTCGGCGGGCGGATGCGCGTCAACGACGCGGTCACCGTGGACGAACGCGGCCGCGTCCACCTGCGCAACCTCACCGCCATCAAGGACCCTCCCAGCCTGGTGGACCTGCGCAAACGGGTGGTGCGGATGCTCCCCCGGGTGGACCTGCCCGAGCTGATCTTGGAGGTGATGAGCTGGAACCCGGCCTTCATGGACGCCTTCACCAGCCTCTCCGGGGCCGAATCACGGTTGGCTGACCTGCATGTCACCGTGGCCGCGCTGCTGGTGTCTCGGGCCTGCAACCTGGACTACACCCCCATCGTCAAGAACGGCGTCACTCCGCTGACCCGCGACCGGCTCTCCCACGTGGACCAGAACTACCTGCGCCCGGACACCTACTCTGCGGCCAACGTCCCCCTCATCGAGGGCCAGGCCGACAACGCTCTCGCCCGGGCCTGGGGCGGCGGCCGGGTCGCCTCGGTGGACGGGATGCGGTTCGTGGTCCCGGTCAACACCATCCACGCCCGCCCCAACCGCCGCTACTTCGGCCGCCGCAGGGGTTCCACCTGGCTGAACATGGTCAACGACCAGGCCGCCGGGCTCGCGAGCCGGGTGGTGGCCGGCACCCCGCGCGACACCCTGCACCTGCTGGACGTGCTCTACAACCAGGACGGCGGTCTGGCCCCCGACATCATCGTCACCGACGAGGGCTCCTACTCCGACCTCATCTTCGGCCTGGTCCACCTGCTCGGGCGCCAGTACCGGCCCCAGCTTGCCGACGTGCCCGACCACCGGCTGTGGAGGATCGACCGCACCGCCGACTACGGGCCCCTGGACACC
Organism: Nocardiopsis sp. SBT366; assembly: GCF_001083815.1. Taxonomy (NCBI): domain Bacteria; kingdom Bacillati; phylum Actinomycetota; class Actinomycetes; order Streptosporangiales; family Nocardiopsidaceae; genus Nocardiopsis; species Nocardiopsis sp. SBT366. Next base: position 5,353 of record NZ_LAVM01000033.1, read on the forward strand.
GCCGCCCGCGGCCGCATCGACACCGACAGGATCGCCCGCCACTGGGACGACATCCTGCGCGTGGTCGCCTCCATCCACACCGGGGCGGTGCGCGCCTACGACGTCATCCGCATGCTCTCCCGGGACGGCAATCCCACCCCGCTGGGCCAGGCCATCGCCCACTTCGGCCGCCTGTTCAAGAGCCTGCACGTGCTCACCTACCTGGACGACGAGACCTACCGCCGCTCGATCAAGTCCCAGACCACGTTGCAGGAGTCCCGCCACGCCCTGGGGCGGCACGTCTTCCACGGCAAACGCGGCGAGCTACGTCAGCGGTACATCGAGGGCATGGAGGACCAGCTCGGCGCCCTGGGTCTGGTCCTGAACTGCGTCACCTTGTGGAACACCGTGTACATGGACGCGGCTTTGGACCAGCTCCGCGGCCAGGGCTACACGGTGCGCGAGGAGGACGTGGCGCACCTGTCGGCGTTCGCCCGCACCCACATCAACGTGCACGGCCACTACTCGTTCCTGCTCCCGGACATGCCGGGCGGTCGCCGCGACCTGCGCGATCCCGACCAGGTGCTCGATGGCGAGGAGGAGTAGCAGACCGTGGTGTTCACGTCAGGGCCCCGGCCTGTGCGGTGCCCACCGCAGGGGACCCCATGTGTGAACGGTGCCGTGGTGATGGCTGGCGGTTCGGGTCGGCTGCCGGGTGAGCGCGGACGTGGAGTCCTGCCTCACCCCGCGGCGCCCTCCCCCGTGGCGGTGCGCAGCAGGGCGTGCAGCTGTGCGTCGACGGCGTCCAGGGCGGCCGTGGAGCGTTGGGCGCGGCACATGGCGACGGCGCCCTCGACGGCGGCGACCGTGAGAGCGGCGAGCTGCGCGGCCTGCTCCGGCGGGGTCCGGTGTTCGCGCAGCGAGGCCGCCAGCAGGCTCTGCCAGGTGTCGAAGGCCTCGGCCGCCGCGTCCAGGGCCGCGGGCCGCTCTCCGGATCCCGGCTCCTCGATGGCCACAGCCAGGACCGGGCAGCCCACCCGGTAGTCACCGTCCACGATGATGGTGCGCCACAGGTCGAGATAGGCGCCCAACCCGGCGACCGGCCCCTGGCGCAGTGCGCGCTCCAGCCCCGCGGCGACCCTGCCTCCGGCGTAGCGCACGGCCTCGGCGGCCAGCTGGGCCTTGCCGTCGGGGAAGTAGTGGTAGGTCGAGCCCAGCGGCGCCCCGGCGTGCTTGGCCGTCTCCCGGATGCTCGTGGCGTTCAGGCCGCGCCGGCCGAGCATGTCGGCGGCTCCGGCCACGATCTTCTCCCGCGGGGACGGCTCCTTCTCGCTCACTCGGGCGACCCTTCCACTCCACTGGTCATGACAGTCGTTATAGTCTACGCTCACCGCGTCTTATAACGATCGTTATAGCCAGGTTTTTCCTGGTGGAGGGAGAACACCATGCCGATGATCCGACTGACCTGCCCTGCGGGTGCGTTGACCGAACAGGGGCGCGCTGATGTGCAGCGCGACCTGGCCGCCGCCCTGTTGCAGTGGGAGGGCGCCCCGGACACGGACTTCTTCCGTGCCCAGGCCTGGAGCTACCTGGAGGAGCTGCCCGCAGGGGCGCAGACCACCTCCGGGGACGCCGAGCCCCGGTTCCTGGTCAACGTGACCGTGCCCCAAGGGGCGCTCTCGGAGCGGCGCAGGGCCGGGCTGGTGCAGAACGCGACCCGGATCGTCCTGGAGGCGGCCGGACTGGCCCAGGACCAGGCGCTGCGGGTGTGGGTGCTCATCCACGAACAGCCCGAGGGCACCTGGGGCGCGGGCGGGTCGATCGTGCGCTTGGCCGACCTGGCCGCCATGGCCGGCGGCGGACCGAACACGGACGGGGAGGGGCGGGCCGATGCGTGAGCTGACCTACACCGGCCGCTGGGCGGCCGCATGGCGCCAGGCCCCCGACCCCGTGCTCGACTCCGACCTGGGGGCGATCGTGGCCCCTGTGGCCGCGACCTCGTGCGATGTGGACTCGGCGATCCTGGCCGGGCACGGCTTCCTCGATCCGCCCTTCCCCCTGGGGCATGAGTGCGTCGCCCGCGTCGTGGAGGTCGGCGACGCGGTGACCGGCGTGGTTCCGGGGGACCTGGTCGTCGTGCCCTGGTCGATCAGCTGCGGCACCTGCCACCCGTGCCGGTCCGGGCTCACCGCGCACTGCGCCTCGGTGCCGCACATGGCCATGTACGGGGCGCCGATCGGTGGCGCCTGGGGAGGGCTGTTCTCCGACCTGGTGCGCGTGCCCTGGGCCGACGCGATGCTCGTGCCCCTGCCCGCCGGACTGGACCCGGTGGCCATGGCCGCGGCCAGCGACAACTGGTCGCTGTCCTGGCGCCTGGTCGCCCCGCACCTGAAGGCACGGCCCGGGGCCCGCGTGCTGGTCGTGGCCCGCGGCAGCATCGGCCTGTACGTGTGCGACATCGCCCGCGCCCTGGGGGCCGGGGACGTGCTGTACGTGGACCCCGACCCCGGCCACCGGGCGATCGCCGAGAGCTTCGGCGCCCGCACCGTCGAGGTCTTGGAGCCCATCCGCCACGGGTTCGACATCGCGGTGGAGGCCACCGGCCGCGTCGATCAGTTGGAGTCCGCCCTCAAGAGCCTGGCCCCCGAAGGGATCTGTGAGAGCGCCGGCAACCACTTCCGCCCCGGCGGGCTTCCCCTGCTGGACATGTACCTGACCGGCGTCACCTTGAGGATCGCCCGCGACAACGTGCGCGGGCACATCCCCCACGCCCTGGAGCTGGCGGCCTCGGGAACCGTGGCCCCCGGCCGGGTGGTCTCGCACGTCCTGGACTGGGAGGACCTGCCCCAGGGCCTGGTGGCACGCCACCTCAAGCCCGTGTTCGTGCGCCGCGACCTCCTGCCCGACCGCGCGAGCTGAACCCGCCCTGCGCGGACCCGGTGCCGCCCCGCTCCCGGCGGGGCGGCACCGGTGCGTCAACAGGAGGGTTCGGTGGCCAGGAGCGGCTCGCGGCGCAGCACCACCTTGGTGGCGCGCTGTGCGTAGGCGTGGGGCGCCTGTTCCCAGTCGGCGGTCAGGGTGGTGACCCGTTCGGCCTCGAACCCGGTGCGCGCCACGAAGTCCAGCAGTTCCTCCAGCACCGCCCGGGGGTGGGAGACCCCCAGGCGCAGGGTGGCGTCGGTGGCGTACATCTGCATGAGCGGCACCCGGGTGGTGGGGGCGACGTAATAGCCCACGGCCGTGCACACCCCGCCCGGGGCCAGGGCGCGGACCGCGCGCTGCAGGCCGCGGGACTTCGAGGTGGCCTCCACCGTGACGTCGTAGCCGCCCCGGCAGGGCCGGGTGCCGGGGTCGTTCAGCGGCTGGGTCCGGGCCCCGAAGGACTCGGCGATGGCGCGGCGGTCGGGATCGTCGTCGAAGTAGTCGACCTCGGAGGCGTCCAGGGCGACGGCGAGGCCGGCGGCGTACAGGCCGATGCTCTTGGCGCCCCCGCCCAGGACCAGCACGGTCCCCCCGGGCCGCTCGGCGAGGGGCCCGGCCACCGTGCGCCAGGCGTCGGCGAGGTTGTCGCTGGCCGCGGCCACGCGCGCGGAGGGCACCCCGTCCGGGACGGGGACCAGCATGTGGTCGGCGAAGGGCACCCGGAAGGCGTCGGCGACCATGCCGCCCCACTCCCCGCTGGCGGGCCCGAACCCGTAGGCGGCCAGGGTGGAGCGGGCGGTGGTGGCGCACTTGGAGGTCAGCCCGCGGCGGCACCGCTCGCACGTGCCGCAGGAGACCGACCAGGGCACGACGACGCGGTCGCCCGGCCGCACCCCGCGCACGTCCGAGCCGGTTTCCAGGACCTCGGCGACGCATTCGTGGCCGATCCCGAAGGGCCCCTGGAAGGGGACACGTCCGCAGATCGAGCCCACGACCGGGTCTATGGCGCCCAAGGCCATCCCGGCCTGCATGGCGCGCGAGACGGGCCGGTGGATGGGCAGGGTGTCGCCGTCGCAGCGCCCGGCCAGGATGGGCCGCACGATCGCGTCGGTCCCCTCCTCCAAGGTCGGGGCCGGGCGCTCGCCCCATTCGAGTACGCCTGAGCGGCGGAACAGGAGTTCTCGCACAGTGTTCTCGCGGGCAGGGTGGTGGTGCATGAACGCCTCCGGGGCGGCAGAGAAAGAACCTGAGATTATAACGAACGTTATAACAGGGGATCAGTGGTTCTGCCGTGCCCCCTCGGCGCCGCGGCCTTCGATGGGCTGCAGCAAGGCATTCGGGAGACAGCTGCTTCTGGAAATACGCATTTCCGGAAGTAGACTGTGGGGGTGACTTCTGGAAACACAACCCCTGGCCGAGAACAGCCCCCGAATTCCACTTCTGGAAACACACGGACCGGGCGGCCCCGCCACACCCTCGACCTTCCGGCGGATCTGGCGGGCGAGCTCGCCGCCTTCACCGACCGCCTGGCCGCCGCCACCGACCTGGGTGCGTCCACCCGGGACAAGTACCGGCGCAGCGCCGCCGCCTTCCTCACCTGGCTGGCCGACGCCCGCGAGGACGGCGCAGTGGACGGCGACCCCCTCACCGATGCGGCCGCGCGGGACTGGGCGGTGCGCGACTGGCGCCGGCACCTGAAGAACACCCGCACCGCGCGGGGCACCCACCTGGGCGCGGCCACCATCAACAACCGCCTGTCCGCCGTGGACGCCTTCTTCGCCCTGCGCGGCTCGGGTCGGCCCGCGGTGGTGCGCGAACACCTGCCCCGCCCGAGCGCGCCCCGGGCCCTGGACCAGCGCGCGCTGCTGCGGTTTTTGCGGACCGTGGCCCGCGACGCAGACCCCCGGGACCGGGCCGTTTGCCACCTGGCCTACTACGCCGGGCTCCGGGTGGCGGAGATCGTCGCGTTGGAGGTGGCCGACATCCGCCTGTCAGCGCGCAAGGGGAGCGTGCGGGTGCGCGGCAAGGGCCGGTTGGGCGGCAAGGACCGCACCGTGCCCCTGCACGCCCAGGTGCGCACCACCCTGGAGGAGCTGCTCGACGAACTCGGCCGCCCCGCCGCGGGCCCGCTCATCCGCAACCGCGACGGCGCCGGCCTGTCCACCCGCGCCGCCAACACCGTGGTGACCACCCTGGGGGCCGCGGCGGGCATCGGCCCCTCAGACGACGGCGAATCCTTCGGCCCGCACGTGTTGCGCCACACCTTCGGCACCGACCTCGTCCGGGGCCGCGGCGAGGTGGCCGCCGCACCGGTCGACGTGGTCCTGGTCGCCGAGCTGATGGGCCACGCCGACCTCAACACCACCCGCCGCTACACGTTGCCCACCGACGCCGACAAGACCCGCGCCCTGAACGCGCTCACCACCGACCGGTGAACAGGCCGGGGAGCCTTAGCGCGGATTCCTGTTCCGATGTTCCTCAACCCCCGTCGCGCGGCTTCCGGGGTTGACAACTCCCCACCATGGAATCTACTTTCTTTTTAGAAAGTAATTGATGAACGGACAGGAGATCGTCATGGACGCCGACCCCACACCCCCGCTCGACCAGGCCGCCGAGGCCCGCCGCAGGCTCGCCGCCCACACCGCACCGCCCGCCTCCTTCTGGGTCGTCCAGGCGGTCGGCTGCACGTTGGTCGCCGGGCTGCCGATCTGGATGTCCCTGCTCTCCATCGACGCCCGCTACCTCCAGTGGATCCTGGTCGTTGTGGCCCTGGCGGCGGCTGGCCTGAGCTGGGTTCGTCGACGGCGCACCGGCGTCACCCTGCCGCGCTGGGCCAGCGCCTACCCCAGCGCCCGGCGCCCACGCGTGGTCGTCATGATCGTCACGGTCCTCGGCCTGATCGCCATCCACACCCTGGTCGGACGGGGACAGGAGGGCCTGGCCCTGGCCGCGCTGGGACCCGTGGCGCTGGCCTCGCTGGGCGGCTACCTGTGGGTGCACGCCTCCATGCGCCGCGACATCGAGGACGGCCGGGTACGGGCGTGAACGCCCAACGCCACTCGGAACTGGAGACCGGCCCTCGCCTGGCGATGTGCGCGCTCCTCCAGGGCGCCAAGTGGATCGACTTCGCCACCGTGCGCGACCTGATCGGCATCAGCGACCCGATGGTCTCCAAGCACAGCCGCACCCTTGAGGACGCCGGCTACCTGGAGGTCCGCAAGGGAGCGGTCGGGCGCCGCCCCAAGACCTGGTTCCGCCTGACCCCCCAGGGGCGCACGGCCCTGGCGAGTCACCTGGCCTGGCTCAGCGAGCTGGGGTCGACCACCACCGACGAGGCCCCCTGAAGTCGAGCACCCGCCCCCGCGCCCGGACCACGTCCGGGAAGCGGGGGCCGGCCTTTGGGCAGGGGTAGGCCAGCAGGGCTGGTGGGGGCGGAACACGGAACACTCGATCAGCGACACCCGTCAATCCCCGGGACCCCTCTCACGCAGCAGCCGTCGGATTGCGCGAACAGGGCGGTACCCGAAAGCGCGCGAGGCGGCGGTGGAGTCGTACACCCTGTCCAGGCGCTCGAGTACCGGCCATCCCCCTGAACTCCCTGAGGACGCCCGGAGCCCGACGGGCGAGGACCGCCCCCGCGTCGCTTCGCAGGGCAGCGCAGTCCCCACGGTTGAACGGACGCGGTCCAGAGACGTTGAACGTGCCGGTCACGGTGGCCACCCCTGGGCCAGGCCCTGGTCAGTGACCAGAGGTGAGTCGACGTCGAGTAGGTCAGCGATGCGGTCGCCTCGCTGGCACTGACGAGAGCCAACCCGTCCTCGACCAGGTCAGAGGAAGGTGCGCAGGCGGCGCCCACCCGGAGCGGAAACACTGTTCGATGGCGGATGGTTCGGTGGGCGGGGCCGCACCGCACGCTCGGCAGGACCGGGCGTTGGCCGCAACGGCGATCTGTCTCCGGAAGCCGCCTGGTGTCCCCTCATCGGAGGCGCGTGGAGTTGAGGACGACGTGCCTGCGTGGCCACCTCGACTCAACACCGGCGCCCGGGAGATCTGTATGGCGCCGGCACCTACCAAGGGCCTCTCCCACAGGGCAGAGTGTTGCCATGACCGCGAACGCCACCCCCCAGCGGGATGCCTCAGGCAGTTCTCGCCCCACTCGCGATGAAGCCATCAACGATGCTCTGAAGGATTGGGAGCTACGAGAGAAGGAGCTGAGCAGGGAACACCTCAGGGCGATGAGGCTCTGGGACGGAAGGCCCCGGACACAGGACAAGATCCTGCTCGGCCTCATGATCGGCCTGCCTCTGCTGCTGACCCTGACCATCCCGCTGCGACCTCTGCTGATCGCGGACCATCCCGTGCTCCTGGCCGCCATCACCGGCAGCTACGCCGCGATCGGCGCGGGCGGGGCCTTCGCCGGTGTCGGTCAGGGGACCCTGTGGGTGATCGTGCTGGCCGGCGTTGTCGGCAAGGTCAAGCTGAACTGGTTCTTCTGGTGGCTGGGGCGCCACTGGGGGGGTGCGGATCCTGCGCTTCTTGGCACCGACCGACCGGGCACAGCGCTTCGCCGAACGCCTCAGGGCGATGAACCCCTGGGTCCTGCGTGTCCTGGTCGTCTTCGCCTACCTGCCCGGGGTGCCGAGCCAGATCGTCTGTGTCCTGGCCGGTACCAGCGGGATGCGCCTGCGCACCTACGTGCTCATGGACGTCCTGGGGGCCCTGATGGTCACCTCGACGGTGGCCTACATCGGCTTCTCCTCGGGACAGGCGGGAGTGGACATCGTCCTGTTGATCGACAGGTACGCCCTGTGGATCATGGTCGCGCTGATTCTGGTCATGGCGATGTACCCCGTGTTCCTCACCGCCGGTGACCAGCGGGCGCGCAGGGCGGCCGCCGTGACGGAGGCGGGCCGGGCCCACGACGCCGAGACCGAGCGCCTGGCCACCGAATCCGCCTCCGGAACCAGCGCCGAAGCCACAGGGAACGTTCCCGACTCCCCCGAAGCCCCGGCATCCAGCAGGGACACCTGAAAGCAAGGCCGTGACACGGGTGGGGAGCCCTGCCCCGCACCCCACCGAGGGCCCCGACGTGCGCCAGACCAGGTCAGTCGGTGGTGCGGAAGGACCGCACGAAGTGCGTCACCACCCGCTGGGCGGCCCAGTTGGCGCGCTGCGTGTCCGGTTCGGCGGTCACGGCCGCGGTGACGGCGCCGGTGACCAGCCTCAGGTCCTGGGCGGTGACCGTCGCCGCGATCCGACCCCCTTCCCGTGCACGCACCAGGAGCCGGTGCAGTTCCTGGTGGAGGCGCTCGTCGAGGGCGTGCGCGCGGTCGACGAAGCGTTCCCGGTGGTCCGGAGTGCACGCGCGCGTGGCGACAGTCTCGGCGGCGACGATCCGTAGGGCGCGCTCCAACGCCAGGTCGGCAGGGACGGTTCGGGTCAGCTCCCTGAAGCGCTCCACCAGTTCCTGTTCGGTCTGTGCGGCCAGGTCCTCAACGAGGGCGTCGCGGCCGGGGAAGCGCCGGTGGACGGTGGCGGCCGAGACTCCGGCGTGGTGGGCCACGGTCTGGAGGGTGGCCTCCAGGCCGCGGTCGCGGAAGACCGTCCGGGCGGCCCAAAGCACGCGGAGTCGGTTGCGTTGTGCATCCTGTCGCAGCTCCCGGGGTTCGGCTTCGGGGTGGATCTGCGTGTTCTGGGCCATGGGTCGTCTCACTTCGCCGTCGTCGGGATGGGTGGTCGGCGGGGGCTGGTTGCCCACTTCTGTCACCGGTCGCCACCGGTGGCAACCCAAGGGCACGGCGGGGACTTCCCCGCACGAGGAGGAATCATGCGCGCAGTCCGCTACGACCGCTACGGAGGGCCAGAGGTCCTGGCCGTCGTCGACGGTCTCACCACGCCCCCGGTGGGCGCCACCGATGTGCGGGTGGAGGTGTCCGCCGCCGCTGTCGGCGGTGGCGAGGTTCCCATTCGCGCGGGGCGGCTGCGCCGTGTGTTGCGCCAGCGTCTTCCCGCTGGGACGGGTGTCGACTTCGTGGGGACGGTCGGCGAGGTGGGCCCGTCTGTCACCCGGGCGGTGGTCGGCGATGTGGTGTGGGGGGTGATGCCGCACGGCACCTTCGGGGCCATCGCCGAGTCGGTTGTCGTGCCACAGGAGCGCGTCGCCGCGGCACCGCGTTCGGTCTCGTCGCAGGAGGCCGCCGCGTTGCCTGCTTCGGGCACGACGGCGTTGCACGCCCTGACTCGTCGGGTGCGTCTGGGTGCGGGGCAGCGGCTGTTGGTGCGTGGAGCGGCCGGGGGTGTGGGGGTGGTCGCCGTGCAACTCGGGGCCTCCCTTGGTGCGCGTGTCACCGCGCTTGCGGGGGCCGCCCACCTTTCCTGGTTGCGTGAGCTGGGTGCTTCGGAGACCTTCGACCACCGTGAGACCCGGGTGGAGGACCTGGGGCGTTTCGATGTGATCGTCGATCTGGTCGGCACGCACATGGGTCAGGTGCGTGGTCGGCTGGATCGCGGAGGCACACTGTTCCCGCTCGCGTTGGATCCGAGTCGACCGATCCGGGCGGCTGTGTGGGTGGCCGTGGGGAGCCTGGACCGGCGCACACGACTGAGCGCGTTCAGCAACGACCCGTCGGCGGGGGAGTTGGAGGAGCTCGCCGCTCTGGTGGACGGGGGCACGATCACGCCGGTGGTCAGTGCCGTGCTGGGTATGGACGAGATCGCCCGGGCCCACCACAGGCTCCAACGCGGCGGGGTGCGGGGCAAGATCGTCGTGACGCCCTAACCGGCCCTTGGGGGCACGTGCGCGGCCGGCCGCCCCGGGGCTCGGCAGCAGTCGGTAGCCACCCGATGACTTAGCGGGTATACCCCAGACAGTACAGCCTGGGGTGTACCCGTCTCGTTTGTGTGGGTCGGAGGGCGCCCTGAATAACGTTGGCGAGCCGGATTGAGCGCCTGGAGGGGGCTGGGGTGCCCCTGGAGGGCTGACTTCCTAGAAGGTTGACTTATCGGAAGTCAGGATTTCCGGGCTTCGGGATTCTGTTTCGTCGCGGAATCTGCATAACGTTTACTAAATAACGTTACCAACGAAACGATATTAAGAGGGTCCGCGAGGGGCCTTCCACGCCGTGTGGCCCCCACCCGAGCTGGATGCGGGCCACACGGGGGCTCTGTGCGGCGTTGGCGCCTCACTCCCACGCCGCACGGGAATCGCGGGCGTCGAGGAGGAGTACCACAGGATCTGGCGGCAGAGCCGTCCTGGGCGACGGTTCGGTGACGGGGGTTGCCCTGTTCGCGGCCCCTACGTTCGGGGGCATGTCGCATGAACCTCCGATGAGCGGATCGCCCGCTACGGCCGCTACCCCGACGAGTTGCCGGCGGGCAACCTGGAACAGTTCTTCCGCCCCAGCCGCCTGGAACTCACGGGCAAACGCACCCTGCCCACCCGCTGGGGTGGGACGTGCGGTGGGGCACCGTACGCATGTCGAATCCCGCCACCGTGCAGGAGTCCCGCCACAAGCTCGCTCGCGATGTGTGCCCCGGCAAGCACGGCACCATCCACCAGGCGTACCGCGACGGCATGGAGGACCAGCTCGGCGCGCTCGGTCTGGTCCTCAACGCCATCGTGATCTGGACCTGATGCGCCGGAGCTGGACGTGGACGGGACCGGCTGGGAGGGAGTCGGGGCCGTCGCTGCCTGTGTCTTTACAGGCCGTTCGACCGGTCGCTCAGAGGAGGGCGCCGCCGGAGACCTCGATTCGCTGGGCGGTGACCCAGCGCAGGCCCTCGGAGGCCAGCGTGGCGATGGCGTCGCCGATCTCCTCGGGTTCGCCGACGCGGCCGAGCGCGGTCTGTCCGGCCAGGCCCTGGCGCATCTCGGCGTCGTCCCGCATCGCTCCACCGTTGAAATCGGTGGCGGTCGGCCCCGGGGCGATGGCGTTGACCCGGATTCCGCGCGGGCCGAGTTCTGCGGCGAGGGTGCGGCTCAAGGCTTCGACGGCGGCCTTCGAGGCGGAGTAGACCGAGGTGGCGGGGCTGGTGTGGCGGGTCAGTGACGTCGAGACGTTGATGACGCGGCCACCCTGGGCCAGCAGCGGCACAAGTGACTGGATGAGGAAGAACGTGCCCCGGACGTTGGTGCCCATCACCGTGTCGAAATCGTCGATCGTGACGTCCTCCAGCGGTGCGAAGATCCCCACTCCCGCGTTGTTGACCAAGATGTCGAGCCGCGAAGTACCCCAGCGCTCCAGCTGCTCGCTCAGTTCGGAGGCGAAGGACGCGAAAGAGGAGACGTCGCTGATGTCGAGCCGGAGAACAGCGGCGGTCCCACCCACCGCCTGCACCTGTTCCACCGTCTTCTCGGCCCCGGCCGCATCGCTGCGGTGGGTGACCAGAACCCGCACCCCGCGTTTGGCCAGAGCGATGGCCGCGCCACGTCCGAGGCCGCGATTCGCACCGGTCACCAAAGCGATCCTGTCGATCGTCATGAGCTGTTCCTCCACCGCGCGGCTACCGGAATTCACCCGGTGCCACAGATAGGATGCGAGTCAACCGACTCGCCTTGCTCTCGTACCCAAGCAGGACTATCGAGGCGAGTCAAGTGACTCGCCTCGGTTCTGCGGCATACTGGCCGCATGGCAGCAGAACTCTCCGCACACCACCGCAGACTCGCTCAGCAAAAACGCGCGGCGATCACCACCGCAGCCACAGAACTGTTCCTGGACCGTGGCTACGACGGCACCTCGCTAGCCCGGATCGCCGAAGCGGCCGGGGTCTCGAAGTCCACCCTGTTCAAGCAGTTCCCCACCAAGGCGGCCCTCTTCGAGGCCATCGTCACGCAGTCCTGGCAGCGCGACGCCAGCGATACCGCGCGGCCACCGGCGGGAGATCTGCGCTCCGGGCTGACAGCCATCGGCCACGGCTACGCCGACCTGATGGGTCAGCCCCGCATGACAGGCCTGTTCCGGATCGTCATCGCCGAACTGCCTCGTTTCCCCGAACTGGGACGGATGCAGTTCCAGCTCGGCAAACTGCCCTACTTCACCTCCGTCCAGCACTACTTGGAAGCCGAGCACGAGGCGGGCAACGCTGATGTCCCGGACGCGGCGAGCGCCGCGAACCAGTTCCTCGGCATGATCGCCAACTACGTCCTGTGGCCCCGCATGCTGCTGACCGACTGGAACCCCGCAGCCTCCGACATCCACGCCGCCGTCGAACAGGCGGTCCAGACCATGCTCGCCAGATACACCCCGACCCGCCAGCCTGACCCGAGACCGGAACGTTGACACTGGCGCGCAACGCTCAAGATCCGTGGCGCCTGTCGGTAACGATCGTTTGCCGACAGGCGGCCGACGCGTCCAAGGAACCCGTGCAATCCGAGGGCGCGGCGGGTCGAATCCCATCAGATCCGATGGTGATTGCTGACAGGGTTTGACGACAGGTGGCCCGGGACCACCGCGAGCAGGTGGCCCTGCGTATCCATGACGGCGCGTTCTTCGCGCTGGACCTCGCCGCCCGCCGTCGGCGAACTCCAGCGCGACCTCCATCGGGAACTGACCCACGACGGACTGCCCGCTGTTAGGCCAAGGCCAGCAAAGCCGTCGCCGACCTTCCACCCGATCACACCGGCGTGGAGGAGGACATCCCGGCCCGGGAGTTACCGGTCACGCCGCGACTTTGCCGGGCAAGGTCGCCGACTTTCTTCGCTCGGCCGAACTGGAGTCTGCCGAGCGGGCCGTGCTCGACGAGGGGGGCGACCGTGCGATGAGGCCAGGGCTACACCCTGCGCGTGACCGCCTCCTCGCCGTGCACTGTCGGCTCCTCGACCGCGGCCAGCCGTTCGACGGCGGCCAGGGTGTCCCGGCTGTTCCGGCCCAGCACTGTCGCGAGTACGAGAACCGCGTCAGCGCGCTCGTGCCGATCGCACCATGATCGTGCTCAGCGCCAACGGCTGTACGAGCAGGTCAGGTGCATCTTCGGCCGCGGCATGGGCCCCTCCTGCGCGTTCGGTAGGCCCATGCTGTCAGCTTCGGTTCGCCACTACCGCTCCTGTGGGAATCCTCCTCGGCCCCCGTGCCCTTCTCCGTGTGGCGGTGTACCCCTCGGCCAGCCAGGGGGCCAGGTCCTCGAGGAGGTCGACCAGGTGGTCGCGGTCGGCGCTGGGGTGCCGGGCGGTGTGGGCGGCGGCGCGCATCTGCTCGTGGCGGCCGGGGTGGTAGTGGCCGAAGACCTCCGCCGCCAGGGTCAGGTCGCTGGTCCATCCGCCCCAGGCGGGCATGACCAGTGTGAGTCCGGTGCGGGTGAGTCTGCGGGACACGCCCCGGCTCAGCGCGCGGAGCTGGTCGTCGGTGGTCGCCTCGGCCAGGCGGGTACGCCAGCGGCGCAGGGTCAGGTGCAGGTCGCCGTTGGTCTCGCGGGCCAGGAGACTGGTGGGTCGGTACCGGGGCAGTTGCCGGGCCAGGTCGGGGCCGGTCAGCGGGGTGCACAGGCAGGCGACGAAGAACCCGGAGTCGTGCCGTTCGAGTTCGCTGGTCAGTGTGGGCACCCCGTCCAGGAGGATCCCACCGCCGTCGACCTGGGGAAAGTCGGTGTCGATCTCCTCCAGGAGCGCTCGGGCGCGGTCCCGGTCGGCGGGGGTGGGGTCGGTGTGCAGGGCCACCAGGGCGTCCAGGTCCGAGACGCCGGGGACGGCGGTGCCCCGGGGGATGCTGCCGTACAGGTAGGCGCTGTGCATGCGGGGCCCGAAGACCTGGTGGAGGCGGGTGCGCAGGGTCTCGACCACGGGGGTGAAGGCGGCGTGGACGCGGTCGGTTGAGCCTTCGCGGGCGATGGTGCCGTCGGGGCGTAGTCCTCGGACGGGGGGTGGTGTCACGGCGGTGGCTCCGAGTGGTGGGTCAGGTGAGGGGGTGCCAGGCCCACATGTTGGGTTCGACGTAGGTGCCGCGGTCGGCGGCCAGGTCGATGGTGACGGGCGACAGTGCGCCCTCCACGATGTGGCGTCCGCTGCCGGGGAAGTCCATGGCGGTCCACTGGCGCCACTGGGCGACGGTGCCCTCCACGGTCATGGACCTCTCGCAGGGGTGGAGCAGGTGCGCGCCGAGGCGTTGGTGGGTGCGTAGCCAGGGGTCGATGGACAGGCCGTCGTCGCGGGTCCAGCTGGCGTACTCGGCCATGGGGATCAGCGGGTAGCGGTGTTTGTGGGTGGGTCGCAGGGGTGCGGCCAGCGCGGTGAGTCCGTGCGCGGCGGCGTTGTCGCGCAGGGCCTGACCCATGCGGGCGCTGACCCCGGCGCCCTGGTGGCGGGTGGAGACGGCGATGTACAGGGCGGAGGCGATGGTGGGTGCGCGTCCGGCGGCCCTGTCGTCGAAGGCCTGTTCCAGGGCCCACGCGAAGCCCTCGTCGGGGAGTTCGTCGGGGGTGCCGTGCCAGGCCAGCGGGACGCTGTTGGCGCGGGCGATGACCTCGTCGCCGCGTACCAGGGCGATCTGGTACTCGGCGAAGTCGCGGGCCAGGCGGTTCCAGTACCGGTGGGCGACGGTGTCGTGGAACATCACCTCGGGCCCGGGGTTGAGTTCGGGGCGTTCCAGGACCTCGGCGAGGTCGGGGCGCTGGGCCAGGGTCACGATCCGCATGGGTGCATCGTTGCAGGGGCGCCTTCGGCGGGCAAGCGGATTGTTGCCGGTCAGGTGAGTGGGTCGGAGCTCCGGTAGTGCTGGCACCACTGCGGGAGGTGGGTGGGAGTGGACCGGTAAGTGGGTGTCTGCGTCATCGTGCCGGTCGTACCCGCGGTTCTAGCGTTGAGGGTGTCAGAGAAGCCTGTTGTACGAGGAACCTCGGGGAGAGTCATGATCGCGGCGGGCCCATCCACCATTCCGGTCCCTGAGCCGTTGCGCTATGAGCGCGCCCAGGGGTACGGGGTTCGTCTGCTGGCCTGTGACGGGACCGAGGACGGGCGGATCGTGGAGGAGTTGGGGGACGCGGCCACCGCGGACCATGTCGCGGTCCTGGTGCCGGGCAACGACAACTACCTGGGCAACTACTTCAACCAGAAGCGGGCCACACGGCCGCGCGCCAACGGGGAGACGTTGTTGCGCACGATGCGTGAGGTGGCGCCGGGGGAGCGTGTGGCCGTGGTGGTGTGGGTGGGGTACCGCACGCCGCGCGGGTTCGGGGAGGCCGTCTCGCGTCGCCCGGCGTTGGAGGGGGC
Source organism: Nocardiopsis sp. SBT366 (assembly GCF_001083815.1). NCBI lineage: Bacteria > Bacillati > Actinomycetota > Actinomycetes > Streptosporangiales > Nocardiopsidaceae > Nocardiopsis > Nocardiopsis sp. SBT366. The sequence continues at coordinate 20,453 of NZ_LAVM01000033.1, forward strand.
AGCGGACCTGGTGCGGCTGACCCGGTTCCTTCCCGGTGCGGCACGGGTGACGTTGGTGGGACACAGCTACGGCACGGTGGTGTGCGGTCTGGCCCTGGGCCGGGGGCGGGTCAGTGACTGTGTGGCGCTGGGCAGCCCCGGCATGGGGACGCGTTCGCGTGAGGAGCTGGGGTTCTCGGGGAACCTGTGGGCGGCGCGGGGGCCCCGTGACTGGATCCGGTTCTTTCCGCGCGGGCACGTGGGGGAGGCGGGGCACGGGCCCTCGCCGATGCGGCCCGGGTACGGGGCGCGGGTGTTCGGGACCGGGGACATCCCGGGGCACTGCTCGTACTACCGGTCGGGCAGTGAGTCGGTGCGCAACATCGCTCGGATCGCGGTGGGCCGGTACGAGGAAGTGACGCCGGTGGTGGCGCCGCGTCCCCGTCACGCGGGTCGGGTGCGGGTGGCGGAGGTGGTCTCGTGAGCGGCGAACCGGTGATCCTGGCGGAGGGGGTGCGCAAGCTCTACCCGGGTGGTGGGGCGGCCCTGGACGGGGTGGACCTGGCGGTGGCGCCGGGGACCGTGCACGCACTGCTGGGGCCCAACGGTGCGGGTAAGACGACGTCGGTGCGGGTCTTGGCGACCCTGTTGGGGTTCGACGGTGGCCGGGCCAGGGTGGCCGGGGCCGATGTCGCCTCGCAGGCTCGGCTGGTGCGTTCGCGGATCGGGTTCGTGGGGCAGTACGCGGCGGTGGACGAGATCCTCAGCGGGCGCCGCAACCTGGAGATGTTCGGGCGCCTCTACCACCTGGGGCGGCGGCGTTCTCGGGAGCGGGCCGTGGAGTTGTTGGAGCGTTTCGACCTGACGGGGGCGGCTGACCGTTCGGTGCGCACGTACTCGGGTGGGATGCGCCGCCGGTTGGATCTGGCGGCGGGGCTGGTGCTGGACCCTCGGGTGCTGTTCCTGGACGAGCCCACGACCGGGTTGGACCCGCGCAGCCGGGCCGAGGTGTGGCGGGCTGTCAGGGAGTTGGTGGCGGGGGGTACGACGGTGCTGTTGACCACGCAGTACCTGGAGGAGGCCGATCGGTTGGCGGATCGGGTGTCGGTGTTGGACCGGGGCGGGGTGATCGCCGAGGGAAGCCCGGAGGAGTTGAAGTCGCGGGTGGGCGGTGGCCGGGTGGAGGTCGTGGTGGCCGGTGTGGAGGAGTTGCCGGTGGCGGTGGAGGTGCTGGGCCGGATGGCCGGGGCGCCGCCGGAGGTGGACCGGGACGCGTTGCGGGTCAGTGCGCCGGTGTGTGGGCGCGGCGCGGGGTTGTCCAAGGTGGTGCGGGCGCTGGACGAGGCCGGGTTGGACGTGGAGGACATCGCGTTGCGGCGTCCGACGTTGGATGACGTGTTCCTGGGGTTGACCGGGCAGCACGGTGGCGCTGTGGCGGAGGAGCGGTCGTGATCGCGGATGTGGAGCGTGAACGGCGGGGGCCGCGGGTCCTGCTGGGAAGGGCTGGTTGGGCGGTGGCCGATTCCGTCGTGGTGGCCCGCCGCTACCTGGCGCACCTGCTGTACAAGCCCGATGAGGTGATCGGGACGCTGATGATCCCGGTGCTGGCGGTGCTGCTGTTCGGTTTCGTGTTCGGTGAGGCGATGGGCGCGGCCATGGGGGTGGGCGGCGAAGACTACCGCGACTTCCTGATGCCGGGGCTCTTCGCGCTGACCATGGCGTTCGGGATCGGGAACACGACGATCGCTGTGGTCACGGACGTGGGCCGGGGTGTGGTGGACCGGTTCCGGACGTTGCCGATGGCTCCGTCCGCGTTGTTGGTGGGGCGCAGTATGGCGGACGTGGTCTCGGCCCTGGTGGACCTGTTGGTTCTGGTGGGGATGGGGTTGTTGGTCGGGTGGCAGTGGCACAACGGACCGGCGCCGGCGTTGGCCGCGTTGGGGTTGTTGTTGCTGTTGCGACTGGCGTTCACGTGGATCGGGATCTACCTGGGGTTGTTGGTGCGCAGCCCCGAAGCGGCCATGAAGTTCTTCTCGCTGGTGTTCCCGCTGGCGATGGTGGCCGAGACGTTCGTGCCCACAGAGGTGATTCCGGCGTGGTTGGCGCCGGTGGCCGAGTGGAACCCGTTGTCGGCGACGGTGCTGGCCTGTCGTGAGTTGTTCGGCAACACCACGGTGGTGGGTGAGTCGTGGGTGGCGCAGAACGCGGTGTTGATGGCGGTGGTGTGGCCTCTGGTGCTGATGGCGGTGTTCGTTCCGTTGGCGATGCGGCGCTACCGGAATCTGGGTCGCTGACTCCGCGTCGGCGTGTGTGGGCACGCTCTTGTTGTGTTCACCGCTCCTTCGGCTGCGCGGCGCCCCGTCCCTGGCGGCCTGGCGCGGAAGGCTGGGTCACTGACGGCCGGGGAGGCGGGTCGGCGCCGCATCCAGAGGGCCTCCTCCTCGAACCGTTTCGCGTTTGTGCCCCCCTTCGCCCGTCGGAGGAACGGTGGTGGGAAGGGGCCCGCGTTCGGGGGCGCCCCAGGGTGCGCACACCGGGGGTGTTCTTTGGCGCGGGTGGGTCTTTGGGGGTTCACGCGTGCGTGGACAGGTGGGCCTCCAGTTGGGCGGCACCGGTCAGGAGCGCTCGTCCTCGGGTGTCGAGCCGCTGGTGCCAGCCGTCCAGGGTCCCCTCCAACGGTTGGAGGCCGCCGGCCGAGCGCACTTGGGTGATGAGCGGGGCGATCTGTTGCAGCAGGTGGCCGCCGCGCCGGAGCTGGTGGACCAGTTGGGCGTCGCGGACCGCGGCGTCGTCGTAGACGCGGTAGCCGGTTCGTGGGTCGCGGACCGGGGACACCAGTCCGGCGTTTTCCCATTTGCGCAGGGTGGCCGGTCGGACGCCGAGGCGGCCCGCGAGCTGCCCGATGAAGACGGTCCCGGGTGTGCGGTTCATGGTGGTGAGCCCGGAGAGCACCCTGGTGGCCGCTGGTGCGGCCGTGGTCGGCGTGGGGTCCAGGTCACGGAGCGCGTTCCGGACGGCGGTGAGGGTGCGGCGGTCGTCGAGGAGTTGGGCGTGGCTCAGGTCGACCTGGTGCAGGGCCTCCTCCACGTGTCCGTGGTTGACCGCTCGCATGATCGCCGCCGCCCGCTGGTGGCCGTGGCCGGGGAACAGGGCCAGGAACGCGCGCAGGGCCGAGGCGTGCAGCGGGGTGTAGGTGCGGTAGCCGTGGGGGGTGCGTTCGGCGGGCGGGAGGATGCCGTCGGCCTCGTAGTTCCTGATCGCCTGGGTGGACAGCCCGTGCCGACGGGCCAGGTCGATCGGTCTCAGGCGTACCCCGCTTTGAAGCTTTTCTGCCATGTTCTCGATGCTAGTGCGTCAAAGTCTCCACCGTTGGTTCAGCGATACCGTCGAAGGTATGGACACGCGGACGAAGAACACGACGCATGCGCTCGGGGCGGCCTCGGTGATGGGGTTGCTCTCCGACCGGCCGCGCGTGCTGGCTCTGGGTGAGCCCACGCACGATGACGGCACGCTGCTCCGGGTGCGCAACGACCTGTTCCGGGAGCTCGTGGAGGAGGAGGGGTATCGGACGATCGCGCTGGAGAGCGACTGCCTGAGGGGGCTGGTCGTGGACGAGTACGTCACCTTCGGTCACGGAACCCTCGACGAGGTGATGGAGCGCGGATTCAGTCACGGCTTCGGTGCCTACGCCGCCAACCGCGAACTGGCGCGGTGGATGCGCGCCCACAACGAGGGACGCCCGGTGGGTGAGCGGGTGCGGTTCGCCGGGTTCGACGGTCCGTTGGAGATCTCGCGCGCCGAGAGCCCCCGGCAGGCCCTGAGCGCCCTGTACGACCACCTGGCCGAACAGGTCGAGGCGGATCTGCTGCCCTGTACCGCCGGGAACCTGGACCGGTTGCTCGGATCGGACGGGACCTGGACCGACCCGGAGGCGATGATGGACCCGGGCCGGTCGGTGGGGCAGTCAGCCGAGGCCGGTCAGTTGCGGTTGATCGCCGACGACCTGGTGGCGCTGCTGGACGCGCAGGCTCCGTACCTGGTGGGGGCGACCTCGCGCGCGGAACTGGCGCGGGCCGAGCTGTACGGTCGCACGGCCGTGGGGTTGTTGCGCTACCACCACTGGCTGGCGGACGCCTCGCCCGCGCGCATCACCCGGTTGTTGGGGGTGCGGGACCAGATGATGGCGCACAACCTCCTGGCCCTGGCCGACCATGGGCCGGTGTTGGTGCACGCGCACAACTCCCACCTGCAACGGGAGCGGAGCTCAATGCGGATGTGGCAGGGGTTGATGGAGTGGTGGAGTGCGGGGGCACTCGTGGCGGAGCGGCTGGGCCGCGGGTACGCGTTCCTGCCCACCGCGTTGGGCACACTGCGTCACCACGGGGTGGAGGAACCACCCCAGGGAAGCGTGGAGGGGGTGTTGTACGCGCTGGGCCGGGAGCGCTGTGTGGTGGACGCCCCTGAGTTGGCGCGGGTGCTGGGTGAGGGTTCCGCCGAGGCCCGGGAGTCGCCGTGGTTCGGATACGCGCCGTTGGACCCGGCGCACCTGGCGAACAGTGACGGTCTGGTGTTCGTTCGGGAGGTCACGCCCTCGGAAGGGCCGGCCAGCGGCTGCGAGTAGGCGCGGCCGAGGGGCCCGCTCACGCTTGGCGCGCTCGTGGACCGGCTGTGGTCCTGGTTCTCGGGTGCGGCCGCTTCGTCGCGGGTGCGCCTCAGCTTCGGGCCAGGAACTCGGCGAAGGTGGTGCGGCCCACGGCGTGCTCGGGGGCCAGGTGCCCCCCTGCGCGGAAGGCGGCGAAGGTCGCTCCGGGCAGGCGCACCGGCAGCAGGCGGCGCGAGGCGCCGGTGGCGTCCAGGTAGGCGCGGGCCAGGTCGTGGAAGGACTCGACCCGGGGGCCACCCAGGTCGGGGACGCGTCCGGAGGGTTCCTGCTGGGCCAGACGGACCAGGCGCAGGGCGACCTCGCCGGGGTCGACGGGCTGCACGTCGACGTCGGGGTAGGGCATCACGGGCAGGCGGGCGGCTCGGGCGCAGACCGCGGCGACGAGCTGGTGGAACTGGGTGGCGCGCAGGACGGTCACGCCCAGACCGGAGGCGAGCAGGGCCTCCTCGACGGTGTGCTTGGTGCGGTAGTAGCCCAGGGGGACGCTGTCACAGCCGACGATGGAGACGTACACCAGGTGGGTGACGCCGTTGGCCCTGGCGGCGCGCAGGAGGTGGGTGGCGGCCTGGAGGTCGCGGCCGGTGGGGCTGCTGGCGCAGTGCACGACAGTGTCGACGCCGGTCAGGGCGGTGTCGAGTCCCTCCCCGGTGCGCAGGTCCACGGCGTGGGCGTTCGGGTCCTGTGGGTCGGGGTGGCGGCTGAGGGTGTGGACCTGGTGGTCGGTCTGGAGTAGTCGTTCCACGACCGGTGCGCCGAGGGTTCCGGTGGCGCCGGTGACCAGGATCGTGCTCATGTGCCCACCTCCGCGGCCGTGAGTGGTGTGTCTGGGCCGTTGGGGCCAAGCTAACACCGGACTGGTCCGCTTTTGTGGATGTTTGGTGGGTATTCGTCTTGTTTTGCCGAGGCGTGGTGTGGGAGATCGTGGGTGTTCGTCCTGGTACGCGGGTGACTCGTGGGGTGAGGCGTCCCGTTAGAGTGCTGGGCAGCGTCGGTGCAGTGAGCGCCGCCACACAGGGTGAAGGAGGGGTCCATGCCGGGGGTCGTCGAGGAGCTGGTGGCCGCGATCGGGGCCGAACAGGTGGTCACCGATCCCGCCGTGATGGAGGGCTACTCCCATGACGAGGCCGAGTGGGCGCCCTACGACGCCCCGGCGGCGGTGGTACGGCCCCGCGACACCGCCGACGTCGCCGAGGTGGTGCGGATCTGCGCGAACGGAGGGGTCGCGGTGGTCGGACGCGGCGCCGGTACCGGGCTGTCCGGGGCGGCCAACGCCGGACGGGGCTGGGTGGTGGTCTCCTTCGAGCGGATGAACCGGGTGCTGGAGGTGGACACCGTCCAGCAGACCGCCACGGTCCAGCCGGGCGTGGTCAACGACGACCTGCGGGCGAGGGTCGCCCAGGACGGCCTGTGGTACCCGCCGGACCCCGCCTCGTCGCCGTGGTCGACGATCGGCGGGAACGTGGCCACCAACGCCGGTGGGCTGTGCTGTGTGAAGTACGGGGTCACCCGGGACTACGTGCTGGGCATGGAGGCCGTCGTCGGCTCCGGTGAGGTGGTGCGACTGGGCAGGACCACCGCCAAGGGGGTGACCGGGTACGACCTGGCCGGGCTCATGGTGGGTTCGGAGGGAACGCTGGGCCTGGTCACCGAGGTGACGCTGCGTCTAGTGCCGTTGCGCCGGGGCGTGGAGCACACCGTGGTGGGCTACTTCGACTCCCTGACCGATGCCGGGCGGGCGGTGGCCGCCGTGTCCGCGGCGGGCATCGTGCCCTCGGCCCTGGAACTCATCGACCGGTTCTGCCTCCAGGCCGTGGACAAGTGGAAGAACATGGGGCTGTCCGCCGAGGGAGAGGTCCTGTTGCTGGCCCGCAGCGACCTGCCCGGGACCTCCGGTCAGGAGGAGGCCGACCGCATCTTGGAGTGCTTCGAGAAGGAGAAGGCCGTGTACGCGGTGCGCTCCACCGACGAGGAGGAGGCCGAGGCGCTCTTCCAGGCGCGGCGGCTGGCCTACCCGGCGCTGGAGCGGCTGGGTCCGTTGCTGACCGAGGACGTGTGTGTGCCCAAGGCGCGGGTCCCGCACATGCTGGAGGCGATCGAGGCGGCCGGGGAGCGGTTCGACACCAGGATCGGCAACATCGCGCACGCCGGCGACGGGAACCTGCACCCGCTGTTCATCGTCCCGGCAGGTGACGAGGAGGCCAAGGGCCGTGCCAAGCAGGCGTTCGAGGTGATTGTGGACGAGGCCCTGGCGGTGGGCGGGACGGTCACCGGCGAGCACGGCGTGGGTCTGTTGAAGATGCGCGGCGCCGCCGACGAGCTGGGCCCGCATGTGCTGGCGATGCACCGGGCGGTCAAGGGAGCGCTGGACCCCGCGGGGATCTTCAACCCGGGCAAGGTCTTCGCTCTGCGGGAGGAGCGGGACTGAGCGTGGGCGACCCCGGTGCGGGGGTCGCCGGAGGAGAAGGGGTGCGGGTCGTCCGGGTGGTTCCCAGGCGGCCCGCACCCCTGTGTGTGTGGGGGGACGAGGCCAGGTGGCGGGGGGCGACGGCGGTCAGACCGTGCGCGCGTAGTCGTCGAGGAGGGCGGCCGCGGTGAGCATGGCCCGTGAGCGCTGGGTGAGTTCGTCCGCGCGTTGGGCCAGGGCGGTGTGCAGCGCCCGGCTGTCGCCGCTGCGGCGCAGTTCCTGGATGACCGGCGGGATGTCCGAGAGCGGGTAACGGACCTGGCGCAGCAGGTGCACCATACGGGCCTCGCGCACGTCGGCGGGGGAGTAGAGGCGGTACCCGGTGGGGTGTTCGCGCCGGGGGTCGAGCAGCCCGGCGTCCTCCCACACGCGCAGGGTCGAGGTGCGTATACCCAGGTGGGCGGCGAGTTCGCCGATGCGCAGCTCACCTCCGGGGGCGGCTGGTGCGTCGGGGGTGTGTTCGGCGACCGCAGCCAGGGCCCGACCGGTGGCGTGCAGGGCGGTGCGCTGTTCGTGCAGGGCGTGGTGGGCGGCGTCGATCAGCGCCAGGGCTGCGGGGAGGTCGCGTTGGTGCACGGCGGCCATGACGTCGCGGGCGGTGACGCCACCGAACCCTGCGCTCAGGGCGCGGAAGGTGAGCAGGGCCCGGCGGTGGAGGTCGGTGAGGATCCGGTAGCCGGACTCGGTGCGGGCGGTCGGCGGCAGGACGCCCTCGTCCGCGTGGTTGCGAACCTGTTGCGTGGAGATGCCGGCGGCCCGGGCCAGGTCGATGGGGCGAAGCCGGTCGGTGGGCGCGTCCAAGGTGTGGGTCCTCCCTGGGTGTGGGTGATCAGGATAGGGCGCGGGGCGGCCCTTCGGCGGGGTGCGGCGAACGCCCACCCGGGCCGGAGGGGGCGACGTGCCCCGGAAGGTCAAGAAGCAGTGTCGAAGCTGGTCGGGTGGACCCATGCCCGCGACTGAACGACTCCCCCTGGGCCAGGCCGTCGGACGCGTACGACGCTCTCCGGGAACACGTCCAGCGCACGGAAGGAGCGGTGGGAGCCGTGGAAGGAACCACACCCGGTGTCGGACTCGGCGGGCGACTCGCCCGAGGAGACCCGCGCCGCGTGCTGGACCTGACACCGGGTCGCGGCCAGTGAGGACGGCACGCTGCCCCCGCAGCAGTGCGAGGGGAAGGGCGGTCTGTGGCAGATTCGGGGTATGGAAGACGAACTCACCCCGGTGCTGGAGGCGGTGGGGCCGCGGTTGCGGTCCCTGCGCAGGGACCGGGGCACCACGCTGGCAGGGTTGTCGGAGCAGACGGGGATCTCGGTGAGCACCCTGTCCCGGCTGGAGTCGGGGCAGCGGCGCCCCACCCTGGAACTCCTGTTGCCGCTCTCCCGTGTGTACGAGGTGCCCCTGGACCGGCTCGTGGGGCAGCCCCCGGTGCGGGACCCCCGGGTCCGGCGCGGGTCGTTCGTCCGCCACGGGGTCACCTATGTTCCGCTCAACCGCAGGCCCGGCGGACTCCAGGCCTACCGGATCACCAACCCGACCGTGAACGCCCCGCTCACCGTCCCGGCGGAGGAGATCGAACAGCGCACCCACGAGGGGCACGACTGGCTGTACGTCCTGGAGGGGCGGTTGCGGCTGGTCCTGGGCGATCACGACATGGTGTTGGAGCCGGGGGAGGTCGCCGAGTTCGACACCCGTATCCCGCACGCGCTGGCCAACCCCGGACCGGGTCCGGTCGAGTACCTGGGCCTGTTCGGCCCCCAGGGTGAGCGCGCGCACGTGCGGGTGCGCCCCAGTCAGGACTCCGGGAAAAGGGCGGAACCAGGCGAGGAGTGAACGGCGTCTCAGTGGGTGGAGAGCCGCGCTGAGAGGAAGTTTCCCTATGTCCGGTGGCACCCTGACGATCATGGCGATCGTCGTAGTCATCATCGTCGCGCTCGTGATGATGTCCTCGGCCGCTGAGCGGCGGCGATCAGAGGCTTTGGAGGCCTGGGCGGGTGAACGGGGCTGGACCTACGACCGGGAGCGCCCCGAACTGGTCGCCCGGTTCAGCGGAACACCCTTCCAACGAGGTCGCTCCGACGCCAAGGCCAGGCACGTTCTGACCGCCGAGCACGGGGGTCACGGGGTCCTGGCCTTCGAGTACAGCTACACGACGACCAGCTACGACGGTCAGAACACGAGCACCACGAAGTACTGCTTCGGGATCGTCGCCCTGAGCACCCCGCGCACCCCCACTCTGGAGGTCAGGAACGAGCACTTCGGACACACCCTTCTCGGACTGTTGGGGGTGCACGACCTCCAGGTGGGGGAGCCGACCTTCGACGAGACCTTCCGGATCGCCACCGAGAACGACGCGTTCGCCCTGGCGGTGCTGGGACCGGCGCTGCGGGCGTGGTTGCTGGAGCGCGCCGAGGAGCGCATACCTTTCCGCTTCACGGGTGACCACCTCCTGACCTGGTACACGGGCGCGTTGGAGCCCGAGAAAACGGTGGCTGCCGCAGACACCCTCATCGGCCTGATGGAGCGGGTCCCCGCCCAGGTGTGGGAGGGGACCCGGGGCTGAGGTCAGGGGCGCAGGTGCGGTGGGAAGCCCGTCCATCGCAGGTCGTGGGGCAGGTGGGTGAGTTCGTTGAGGGTGACCACTGAGGCCGGGGTGTCGGGGGCGTACCTGATGACGGTGAGTCCGGCGTTGGCGGCGCCCACGCTCACCCACCGCCAGGGCGGGGCGTCCAGGGCGGCCGTGACGAGCCAGCCAACCAGGTAGGCGTGGGTGATGACCACCTCGCGCCTGCCCGTCCCGCCATCCACGGGGCCGGTCAGGAGTTCCAGTGCCCGCTGCCCGAGTTCGGGTGAGCGTTCGGCGGCGGGGACCCGGCTGACGAAGTCGAGGACGCCCTCGGCGTGGGCGGTGGGTAGCTCGTGGCGTCGGGGCAGGTGGGGAGCGTAGTCCCCGGCCTCGGGGAGTTCGGCCGGGGTCACGTCCTCCAGGTGGGAGGCCACCAGGTGGGCGGTCTGCGCGGCGCGGGGCAGGGGGCCGTGCCAGAGGGCGTGGGGCGCGAACTCGCTCAGGCGGGCCCCGAGCAGGTCGGCCTGGAGGCGCCCGGTCTCGGTGAGTTCTCCGGTGTCGGGGTCGGCTTGGGCGTGGCGGGCCAGGTACAGGTGACGGGTCGCGGCCATGGGCGGCCCTTTCTGGTGACAGGGGGCGGTCCTCCCTACGATCCGTGGTTGTGGCGCGTGGTTCGTGGCTGTCCGTGCCGCCTCGCGCGGGGTCCTCACTCCGGTGGTGGAGCGCTCCCCGAGTCGAAACCACCGCTGTGATGAGCCCCGTGGTACCGGTGCCGCCCGGAGCGGGAACCGAGCTTTTCTCGGCCGAACTGGCCGAACGGTGAACGCTACGTGCTCGTGAGGAGTAGACACTCTTCCAACACGTGATCGGGAGAGCCCGGTGGTGAACAGGGACGGGGGACGGATGGGCCGTGTGCTTCGACGGCGCCGTCGATACGGGGCCGGTGTGGGTGACCCCGAGCCGGACTTGCGTGACGAGGGCGGGGTCCAGGCGGCCTACAACGCACACGGGCCCGAACTGTACCGGTTCGCGTTGCGCCAGCTCAGCGACGAGGTGGCGGCGCAGGACGTGGTGCAGGAGGTGTTCCTGCGCGCCTGGCGCGCGGCGGACCGGTTCGATCCCGAACTCGCCAGCCTGAGGGTCTGGCTGTTCGCCATTGCGCGAAACGTCCTGGTCGACGAGCTTCGTCGCGCCGCCAGACGGCCCCTGCCCATGGCCCCGAGTGGAAGCGGGCGGCTCCCGGAACGCTCCACCGGGCGCAGCCTCGACGAGCAGGTGATGCAATCCTGGCTGGTGGAGGAGGCGCTCCAGCGGATCGGCCCCGAACACCGGGCCGCCCTGGTGGAGACCTACCTGCGCGGTCGGCCCTACGCCGAGGTCGCCGCTGAGCAGGGCATACCTGTGGGCACGCTGCGCAGCAGGCTCTTCTACGGACTCAAGGCCCTGCGCGTGGTCATGGACGAGATGGGGGTGCGCGAATGAACGGGGACTCCCATCGCGGCGTACGCGACCTCCTGGGCGCCTACGCCCTGGACATGCTCGGACCCGATCAGCGCGCGGCGGTCTCGGCCCATCTGGACGGATGCGCCGAGTGCCGCGCGGAACTCGACTTCGTCGCCCCCGCGGCGGAGTTGTTGCCGCTGGCCGACCCCGACCGGCTGTCCGAGCTGCCCGCGCCCCCACCCGAGCTGGGGGAGCGCATCGTCGCCGGTGTGCGCGCCGAACACGTGCCGCATGCGCGCGGGCGGCGAGCCCGACGGCTCCTGGCAGCCTGCGCCGTGACCCTGCTCGTGGGGGTCGGCGCCGGGGTTGTCGCCGGTCACGCCTTCTTCGCCCCGGAGCCGGTTCCCCTGGAGGGTGTGGCCACCACCGTGCACGAGGCCGGAGTGGACGCCGAGGCCGAGCTGATCCCGCACACGTGGGGCGTGGAGATCCGGCTGACCGGTACTGGTTTCGAGGAGGGGCGGACCTACCGGGCCACGCTCCTCGACGCAACGGGAGGTGAGCACCCTGCGGGTGAGTTCGTGGGCGTGGGCGCGGATCCGATGGTGTGCAACCTCAACAGCGCGCTGCTGCGGGAGGACGCGGTGGGCTTCGAGATCACCGACGAGGGCGGCGACCCCGTGGTGAGTTCCTCGTTCTGAGGGTTTCGCGTCTTGGACGGGGCACGGGAGCGCCGCGGTGGCCCCGCGCCAAGGGTCACCGCGGCGCCGTCACTGCGCCTCCGGTCGTCCTACCAGGGCTTGCCGTATCCGTTGCCCGCGTCCATGAGCTGGCCACGGATCGCACCGGCCGGGAAGTCGGCGGTGTGGGTGTCGGCGTAGAAGCTCGCCGGGTCGTCCTCGATCTGGGCCACGGTGAAGCCCTCGCCGGTGTCGTTGCCGTCGGCGTCGTCCAGACCGGTGGTGAACGGTCCCCGCATGCAGCCGGAACTGCGCAGGTCGCCACGACCGTCGTCCTCGGGGTCGGGGAAGGCCAGGCGCGGCGGGCCGAACTCGCCGTCGGCGGCCTGGTGGATGTGCGTGGCCGTCTTGGCGGGGCTCTGGTACGGCGGGGTGACACCGCGGAACCTGATGTCGTAGCAGACCACGTCCAGGTCACTGTTGAGCCGGAACTCGAAGGAGCCCCACGCTCCCTCCTCGCCAGCGACGGGCTCGCCCTGGTTGTCGATCACCATGTCGGGGGTGGCCTCGACCCAGAACTCGCTGGTGAACACGTTCGGCTCGGGGACCTCCTCACCGGCGTGCGCGGCCGTGCCCGGTGCCGCCACCAGTACTCCGGCGACCGCCGTCGCGAACGCTCCGGTCGTGATCCGCCTCGTCGCTGTCCTCATGCTTGGCCATCCCCCTGTCATCGACCGCGAGACCTTCGCGGACCACGTGAATACGTTCGCCCTCTCCGTGGAGTTCACCCGGAGTCACCAAGTCTGGGTAAAGCCGTGAGCGGCATCACTCTCCGTCGTTACCGTGGTGACACGAAACAGCGAACGGGCGCAACCTGGGCTTGGCACCTTGGGTGCATGGACGCTTTGAGTGGCAGCCATGCAAACGACGACCGTCACGGATTCTTCGGCCGCGAGGTGCTGGAGATGGGGACCCTGCTGTTCGCCGCCGGGTCGGCGCACCTGCTGGTGGTCTCCCTGGGGCACAGCGCCAGCGGGGTCCGGGCCCTGATCGTGGTGGGGGTCCTGCTCCTCGCCTTCTCCGCCCTGCACCGTTGGCGCAGGCACTGTCGGACGCGCCGCCGACCCTCCGCGCACACGGGTGCTGCCCCCGATCCCGACCCGGCCGGTTCCGCGTCCCCCGCCGAGGACCGGCTCTGGAGCGTGCGGGTCGCCGTCGCCGAAGGGCCGGGCGGGCTGGCCGCTCTCGCTGGCCGGTTCTCCGAGTTGGGGGTCGACATCCGTCTCAGACAGGTCCACTCCGACAGCGGCGGTGCCGTCGACGAGTTCTACGTGAGCGTGCCCCCGAACGTGGACGAGACAGACGTTCTGCGCGCGGTGCGCGAGGCCGGCGGTCGTCACGTCGTGGTGCGCACCGGCGATGTCCACGAACTCAGCGACTCCACGGGGCGACCCCTGACCGTGGTGGCGCGTGGTTCGTGGCTGTCCGTGCCACCACCCGTGACCCACCCGTGGGCGGGGCCGGGGAAGGTGGTCGTTCCCGTGGAGGCGGACTGATCCGGCGCGGGCACGTGAGCGGAGGGGGCTGGGCGGGTAGGGCGGCACGTGTGAGCGGGCCCGTCCGGGTCCGCGCATCCGAGGAGCACACAGGGGGACACGATGGCTGACCCACTCACCGGACGGCGCGTCGCGATTCTGGCCGCCGACGGGGTCGAGCAGGTGGAGCTGGTCCAACCTCGCCAGGCGTTGGTGGATGCGGGTGCCCAGGTGGAACTGGTCTCGTTGAACGAGGGACGGATCCAGGCCATGAACGGGGACATCGAACCGGCCGACCGGTTCACGGTGGACCGGGTGGTCTCCGCGGTCGGAGTCGACGACTACGACGCGCTCGTGGTTCCGGGTGGCACCATCAACCCGGACAACCTGAGGTCGGACGCCGACGCGGTGCGGCTGGTCCGCGACTTCGTCGCCCGGGGCAAGCCGATCGCCGCCATCTGTCACGGGCCGTGGCTGCTGGTGGAGGCCGACGTGGTGCGCGGGCGCACCCTCACCTCCTTCCCCAGCATTCGCACCGACATCCGCAACGCCGGTGGCACCGTGGTGGAGGAGGAAGTGGTCACCGACCACGGCGTCACCACCAGCCGTAACCCGGACGACCTGCCCGCGTTCTGCGAGCGGATCATTGGGGAGTTCGCCGCCTGAACCGTCCCCGGGCCTGACCTGGGCCGGACCAGGACCCCTGACACGGCCGAGGGGCCGCGAACCGCGTGTGCGGTTCGCGGCCCCTCGGGGACTGCGGGGGGTGGGGTCACTCCGACCCGGGGTCGTCCGGATGACGGCGCAGGTGGATGACGGCCGCGATGAGGCCACCCCAGAGCACGGTGATGGAGATGACCATCATGACGATGGCGCTGGTGGACATCAGCGGTCCTCTTCCTTGTCGAAGGGCGGGATGGTCGCTTCGTTGGGCGCGATTTCGTTGGGCGCCGCCAGCTGGCCCGAGGCGCCCTCCTTCCCGTCCGCGATGCGCTCTGCGTCGTGTCGGGCGATGACGTCGGCGCGCTTCCACGGGAAGCAGGACATGACGATGCCGAAGACGATGGCGCCGATGGCCACGCCCCAACCGGCGGCGAGCAGGTACCCGGTCGGGTAGCCACCGTAGTTGGTGGTCAGCTCGGTACGCAGGCTGTCCCACATCATGATGCCGAGCAGGACCGGGGTGATGCCGCCCAGGGTCACGCGCCACCACAGGCCGAGGTGGATGCTGGAGACCGAGTTGACGTGCGCTTGGAACAGGGGCAGCTTGCGCACGCCCCAGGAGACGAAGACGACCAGCACCAGACCGGCCAGCGCGATGCCGTACTGGTTGATGAAGTGGTCGAAGACGTCCAGGAAGTGCAGGCCCTCGGGAGTGGGGAAGAGCAGGATCGAGGCGAGCGCGGTGGCACCGCCGACCAGCAGCACGGTCTGGGTGCGGCCCAGGCCGGTGCGGTCCTGCACGGCCGAGACGATCACCTGGACGATGCTGATCAGCGAGGTGAGTCCGGCGATGACCAGGCAGCCGAAGAACATCACTCCGAAGAGCGAACCGCCGAAGGGCAGGCTGGAGATGATCTGCGGGAAGGCGATGAAGGCCAGTCCGATGCCGGAGGTGGCGACCTCGTCCACGGCCGTTCCGGCGGCGGTGGCCATGAAGCCGAGGGCGGCGAACACGCCGATACCGGCCAGGAGCTCGAAGGAGCTGTTGGCGAAGCCCGCGACCATGGCCGATCCGGTCAGGTCGGACTTGCGCCGCAGGTAGGAGGCGTAGGTGACCATGATGCCGAAGCCGATGGACAGCGAGAAGAACACGTGTCCGTAGGCGGCGATCCACACCTTGCCGGTGAGCATCGCCTCCCAGTCGGGCGTGAAGAAGGCGTTGAGGCCGGTGACCGCGCCGTCGAGGGTGAGCGCCTGGACGACCAGGAGGCAGAACAGGACCACCAGTAGCGGGATGGTGATCTTGTTGATGATCTCGATGCCGCGCCGGACCCCGATGATCAGGACCGCCAGGGTCACGAACCAGACGGCGACCAGAGGCCAGGCCACCCCGGAGACGAACCCGGAGACGACACCCGGTTCGGGGCTCATCTGCAGGAAGTCGTTGAAGAAGAAGCTGTCGGGGTCGTCACCCCAGGCCTGGTTGACGGAGAACCAGGTGAAGCGGATGGCCCAGGCGATGATGACGGCGTAGTAGACCGCGACCACGAAGCAGATGGCCACCTGCCACCAGCCGATGACCTCGGCCGGGCGGTAGATGCGCCGGTAGGACAGCGGGGCCGAGGAACGGTACCGGTGCCCGATGCCGTACTCGAGGATGAGCAGCGGGATACCCGCCGTCAGCATCGCGATCAGGTAGGGCAGGAGGAACGCCCCGCCCCCGTTCTCGTAGGCGACGTAGGGGAATCGCCAGATGTTGCCGAGTCCGATGGCCGATCCGATCGCGGCCATCAGGAATCCCGCGCGCGTCCCCCACTGCTCGCGAGGCTGTTGCCCCATGTTCAGGTCTCCTAAATCATCCCGTAGTTCGCGACCCGCACGGTAGCAGGATTTGGGTCTTTGGGCATTGTTGGAGCAGGTCCGAGCGCTGGATGTCGTGATCGGGCCCTCGTTTGGTGCCGGATCGTCCAGGGTTGGTGAGGCGCTCCGGGGCAAGCCCGGCTTACCCCTCGCGTTCAGAGCACCTCACCCTGGGGGCGGGGGCTCGGGTTCAGGCGTCGCGGTGCCGGGGACGCGGGCGCAGCCGCGCGTTGGGCAGGTCCGGGGCTGGCAGGGCGGTGCCGTGGTCGGCGCGTACCGGCTCGAAACGCAGGCCCGAGTCCCGGTCGTCGCCTTCGCGTTGGTCCTCCCAGTCGGCGCGGGCGCGCACGATGTCGTCGTGGTCGCGTCCGACGAAGTTCCACCACATGACGAGGTCCTCGGTGAAGGGTTCGCCGCCGATGAGGAGCAGGTGGGTGCGTTCTTCGGCGTGGAACTGGACGGTGTCGCGGCCGGTGCCCAGGTAGAGCAGGGAGCCGGGGACCACGCGGTGGCCGTGGGCGTGGACGGGGGCGTCCAGGGGCAGCAGGCCGTGTTCGAACGCGGCCTGCACGGGGATGGTGACGGTTCGGCCCGCCTCGATGACGATCTCGGCGCCGACCAGGGGTGTGTGGGTGCGCGCGGGTGAGCGGTGGCCGTGGAGTTCGCCCATGATCACGGTGACCCCGGCGCCGGGCAGGGAGAAGCCGGGCAGGTCGGCGTGGTGTTCGAAGTGGGCGGGGCCCTCGCGGTCGTGTTCGGGCAGGGCCACCCACAGCTGTGCTCCCTGGAGCAGGTCGGGGGCCTGCTCGGGGGTGCGTTCGGAGTGGGCGATGCCGTTCCCGGCGGTCATGAGGTTGAGCTGGCCGGGGCGGACGAGCTGGTCCGAGCCAAGGCCGTCGAGGTGGTGGACGGTGCCCTGGACCAGCCAGCTCACGGTCTGCAACCCGATGTGGGGGTGGGGCGGTACCTGCATGCCGGGGCCGGTGCTGACGTCGGCGGGTCCGTAGACGTCGGCGAAGCACCAGGCGCCGACCATGCGTCGGTTCCTGCCCGGCAGGGCGCGGTGGACGAGCATGGCGCGCGGTCCGCCGAGGGGGACCTCGCGGGGTTCGAGGAGTTCGGTGTCGGGTTCGGGGCCGGAGCGGTCGGCCTCGCAGACCCGTTGTTCGGTGGGGTGGGGTTCTACGTTGCTCACCCGGTCGACGCTAGTCCAGCCGGTGGCGTGCGCGCACGTGGGTGGGGGTGTGGCGTAGGAGGCGGGTGGGTCTTGTGAGAACTAGATGGGGAGTTCGCGGGTATGAAAGGGGGACGGGGTCCGTTCTCGGGTTCTCACGCGTGTCCTTCCGGGAGGAATCATGACCCATGTTCCCGACGAGGTCGCTCCCGGTGTACACCGGGTCGGTGACGCGCTCGTGAACTTCTACCTGGTGGAGACCGGGGAGGGGTTGGTGATGGTGGACGCCGGGCTGCCCGCGCACAGCGGTCGGTTCCTGGACGCGGTCGCCTGGGTGGGGGGACGGCTGCGGGCGGTGGTCCTCACCCACGCCCATCCGGACCACACGGGTTTGGCCGAGCGGGCCCGCGACAAGGCGGGCGCCCGGGTGTGGGTGCATCAGGCCGACGCGCCGATCCTGGCGGACGGCCCCACCAGTTCGGTGGTCCACGCCCGTCCCGAACGGCCGATGCTGCCCTACCTGGCCAGGCACCCCGCCGCCGTTCAGGCACTCCTGAGGTTGGGGCACGGCGGGGCCTTCACGGCGGACCGGGTCAGCGAGTTCTCGGTGTTCGGCGACCACGAGGTCCTGGAGGAGGTGCCGGGCCGCCCCAGAGTGGTGCCCGCTCCGGGACACACCCCGGGCAGTGTCCTGGTGGTCTTCGAGGATCGGGGGGTCGCGTTCACCGGTGACGCGCTGGTCACCGTCGACCCCAGCACGGGTTGTGAGGGCCCGCGGGTGGTGAGCCGGATGTCCACGCACGACAGTGCCCGGGCGTTGGAGTCGTTGGAGGGTCTGGCCACGTTGCCGGAGCGGAGCCTGTTGTTGCCGGGGCACGGTGCCCCCTTCACCGAAGGTCCCCGTGTGGCGATGATCCGCGCCCGTGCCACGGGGGTGCGTTGAGCCGGTGGCGGCACCCGGCTCCGACTGACAAGGGCCTGTTGGGAGCGCGTGTCCGCGGCACCTGGTGGTGCGACAATACGGCCCATGTCCGTACGTGAACTCGTGGTCCTGGGGACCTCCAGCGCGGTGCCCACCCGTCGGCGCAACCACAACGGCTACTTCCTGCGCTGGGGCGATCAGGGGGTGCTGTTCGACCCGGGGGAGGGCACCCAGCGCCAGATGCGTCTGGCCGGCTTGGCCGCCAGCGACATCACCCGGGTCTGTGTGACGCACTTCCACGGGGACCACAGCCTGGGGCTGCCCGGTGTCATCCAGCGCATCGCCCGGGACCGGGTTCCGCACACGGTGCGGGTGGCCTACCCGGGCGCCGGTGAGGAGTACTGGCGGCGGCTGCGGCACGCCACGTCCTTCCGTGACACCGAGGTGGTCGTCCCCCAACCGGTGGGCGGATCCGGTTCCTGTGTGGTGGGCCCGGACGAGCCGTTCACGGTGACGGCCCTGCCGCTGCGGCACTCGATGCCCGCCTACGGGTACCGGCTGGCCGAACCCGACGGGTGGCGGATGCTGCCCGAGCGGCTGCGGCGCTTCGGGGTGCGTGGTCCGGCCGTGTCGCGGCTCCTGCGGGAGGGGGCGTTGGAGTTGGAGGACGGCCGTGTGGTGGAGCTGTCGGACTGCGCGGTGCCCCGCCCCGGCCAGGTGTTCGCGTTCGTGATGGACACGGGTGTGTGCGAGCAGGCGGTGGAGCTGGCCCAGGGGGCGGACATGCTGGTCATCGAGTCCACGTACCTGGACTCCGAGGAGCACTTGGCCGAGGCGTACGGACACCTGACGGCGCGTCAGGCCGGTCGGATCGCGGCTCGGGCGGGGGTGCGTGTGCTGGTGTTGACCCACCTGTCGGAGCGCTACGAGGAGGCCGACGAGGCCCATTTCACGGCCCAGGCGGGTGCGGAGTTCGACGGGCGGGTGGTGTTGGCCGCCGACCTGGACCGGATCGCGATGCCTGCCCGGCGCCGATCCGCTTCGGACGTTTGGTCCGTTGACGGCGGGGCTCAAGGGAGTTGACACAGGGAGTGACACCAGCGGAGCGGGCGGGGTCACGGCCCCGCCCGCGACATGGCCTGCGCACCTCAGTGCTGGTCCAGAGCGCGTTCCTGGTCGGGGGCCGCCGGGCTTGCTTCGTTGCCGGGGGCGGGTGAGCTCGGCACGGCGGTCTGGGCGATGAAGGCGCCGGTCACGATGACCACGGCGCCGACGACCTGCACGAGGGTGAGCGCCTCGCCCAGGAGCACCCAGGCGAGCACGATCGCGGTGACCACCTCCAGGTAGGCCACACCGCCCGCGACCTGCGGGGACAGGCGTCGGATCGCCGACACCCCGGCGAAGTAGGCGATGGCGGTGCACACCAGGCCCAGCCACAGCACCAGGGCCCAGCCCGGCAGGGTGAGGGTGCCCAGCGGGACCGGGTCGGCGAGCAGGCCCCACGGCAGGGTCCAGGGCTGGGCGAGCGCACCCAGCAGGACGGTGGCGATCAGCGCGCCGAAGGCGATCACCGCCAGGGGGTCGGTGTCCTCACCCATGGCGTCGCCGAGCAGGAAGAAGGCGGCCTGCGCGGCGGCCGCGCCCAGGGCCAGGCCCACGCCGATGGCGTCCAGGCGCATCCCCGCCCAGATCTCCAGGAGCAGTCCGAGCCCGGCCACGGCGAGGACGACCCCCACCACGGCGGCGGGGGAGACCCGGTTGCGGCGCACCACCCGCACCCACAGCAGCACCAGCACCGGGCCGAGGAACTCCAGCAGTAGAGCGATCCCCACCGGGATGCGGGCGACGGCCGCGAAGTACAGGGCCTGGACTCCGGCCATGGGGAACACGCCGTAGGCCAGGACCAGCAGCGGCCTGCGTTGGGCGACGCGCCAGTGCCGTAGGGCGACGGGCAGCAGGATGAGCGCCGCCCCGGCCACCCGCAGCCAGGTGACGTGCAGCGGGTCCATGCCCGCGTCCAGCAGGGGCCGGGCGAAGACCCCCGAACCGCCGAAGGCCAGGGCGGAGGCGAGCGCGAAGGCGAGCCCCGAGGGGCGGTGGCGGGCGGTGTGGGCGGACACGGGGACGCTCCAGGGGATGGTGGGGAGATGGGATCTCGTCGAGCATAGGTGTCCCGCTCCGGGACGGGCCGCCCGACCTGGGTGGAGTCCCCCTCCGGGGCGTTCGCGCTCCGGGTCCGTGGCCCTGACTAGGGGGCCGGAGTGAGGTCCAGCTGGGCCCAGGCCACGTCGTGCCAGGCGTCGTGCTTGTGGCCCACCCGGCGCATGATCCCGACGTCCTCGAAGCCCATGGCCCGGTGCAGTCCCAGACTGGCGTCGTTGGGCAGGGTCATGCAGGCGATGGCGGTGTGCATCCCCCGTGCGGCCAGGCGGGGCATCAGCGCGGAGTACAGGGCACGCCCCGCTCCTCGGCGACGGCGTCCGCCTTCGAGGTAGACGCTGACCTCGCAGGTCCGTCGGTAGGCGGCACGGGTGCGGAAGGTGCCGCCGTAGGCGTAGCCGAGCACGCCCTCCTCATCCTCCATGACGATCCACGCGTGGTGGCGCTGGGCTTCGGTGATGCGTCGGGCCATCTCCTCCGCGGAGGGAGGGTCGAGCTCGAAGGTGATGGAGGTGTCGGTGACGTAGGGGGCGTAGATGGCCGCGCACGCCGCCGCGTCGGTGACGGTGGCGTCGCGGATGCTGTCGTGCGTGAGCAGGGCGTCCATAGTTGAAGATGATAGGCGAAGGTGTCCACTATGGTGAACGCATGAGCGACCCACTCGGACCCGCCCTCGCCACGACCCTCCAGGCCCTGCGCCGTGACCGCGGACTCAGCGGCGCCGCCCTGGCCGACCTGTCCGGGGTGTCCCGGGCCATGATCAGCCGGATCGAGAACGGTGACGCCCAGCCCACCGCCGCCCTGCTGGGCCGCCTGTCCGGGGCCCTCGGCCTGACCCTGTCCGAACTCATCGCCCAGGCCGAACAGGGTGACCGCCGCCTGGCCCGCCGGGACGAGCAGCCCCTGTGGACCGACCCCGAGACCGGCTACCGTCGCCGCGCGGTCTCGCCCACCTCGGGGGGATCGCTCGAACTGGTCGAGGTGGAGCTCCCCCCGGGCGCCCGGGTGCCCTATCCCGAGGAGGTGTTCGCCTTCACCCACCACCAGATCTGGGTCCTGGAGGGTGCGCTCGCCTTCCGTGAGGGCTCGACCGAACACCTCCTGGAACGCGGGGACTGCCTCCAGCTCGGTGCGCCCGCTCCCTGCGAGTACTGCAACCCGACCGGGCGGCCCTGCCGCTACCTGGTGGCGGTGACTCGCCGGAGCTAGGCGTCCGGTTCGGTCAGGGCAGCGAGGAGGACGGGACGCTGGTCGCGCAGCCACCCGGCGCGGCGGACCCTGAGCCGCTCCCACGAGGCCCAGCCGCCCACCCGTTCCACGGTCCGTACGAACAGGGGATTGCCCTGGTCGAACATGTCCTTGACGAAGTCACGGGAGACCTCGTTGTACTGCTCGATCGCCACGGGAAGGGACCTGCGGTCGGCGTCGGACATGCCGTAGGCGTCGGCGAGCAGGCGGATCCGGTGCGGGGTGCGCGCCCCGGCGAACTCCGTGCGGGCGAGGATCTCCGGGGGCAGGGTGGGGCCCAGGTAGAAGGCGAGGGCGGCCAGGTCCCAGACGGGGCGGCCCGGGGCGGCGAGGTCGAAGTCGATCAGGGAGACGGCCTCGCCGTCACGGAAGACCAGGTTCTCCAGGCAGGGGTCGTTGTGGCACAGCAGGGTGCCGCCCTCGGGGTCGCTCAGGGCGGTGGGCCAGGCCACCTCGGCATTGAGGGGCACGTGCTCGGCGGCGTCGTGGTAGCGGCGCAGGAGTCGGGCGCAGGTGCTCACCACACTGTCGGCGCGGGACCAGGCGGGAAAGGGCGGGAGCGCCACGTCGCCCTCGACGAAGGTGAGCTCCTCGGTTCCGGGGCCTCCTCCCTCGGCCGGGTGCAGGGCCAGCGGCCGGGGTGCCCCGGTGAACCCGCGGTCCGACAGGGCGGTGAGGAAGCCGTGCAGGGCGAGGGCGTGCGGTACGGCCCCGCGCACGACGCGATCGCCCCTACGGACGACCTTGTTCATCATGCCGCCGCTCAGTGGTTGGTCCTGTTCGTGCTCTCCGGTGCTCAGGTCCGGCCTCCGCTTCTCGAATCGTCCTGTGGAGCGGGGATCCCGTCGCGCCCCACCGGTGACCAACCTAGTGTCGTGCCGCTGTTCGAACCCGGGGAAACACGGAAGGGACCGTGAGGCCCGTGCCCGCCGCCGCTCACCTCAGGAGAGAAGGCGCCTGGGCGAGCCGAAGGGAGGGACCGCAGCTGACGGGTGTCCGGCGCGACGGCAGGGGCGGGGGATGTTCCTCCAGCCAGCCGACCGGGGGACCCACCCTTGGAGCCGGGCTCCACTCGGTCCGGTCCGTGCGGGCAGCGGGATCGGCGCCCCGGTGGGCACCGACATGGTCGCGCATGCCATCACCACCGATCCCGGGCACCGCCCTCACAGCCTGGGCTCGGCGGTTACGGGACCCTGGTCACGCGCGCCCGTGAACTCGGGACCGCGAGGGGACGCTGGTCCGTACTCCACAGGGGGCACGGCCCGTACACGCCCCTGGGGTGGAGTCCCCGGAGCACGGTGGCGGTGCCCCGAGGGACCGGGGCGGGGCTGACACGGCCAGAAGGGGAGCGGTCAAAGAAGGACGGAACCGGACGTGTAACGTCGTTGAGAGCCTCGAAAGTGGCCGAATCACTGATCGCGTTGACGTCCCCCAGGGCGCTGACCCGCGAGGGACGCCAGCGCCGAAGGGACCCGAAACACACATGACCTCTGTCAGCGACTCCGAACTGGAGAACCACCACCCGGGCGTGCGTTCGGCGTTCCAGCACGTGGCCCGGCGCAATCCGGACGAGCCCGAGTTCCAGCAGGCGGTCCTGGAGGTGCTGGAGACCCTCTCTCCCGCGCTGTCGAGCCACCCGGAGTACGTCGACCAGCGTGTGCTGGAGCGTCTGTGCGAGCCCGAGCGGCAGATCATCTTCCGCGTCCCGTGGCGTGACGACCAGGGGCGGGTGCACGTCAACCGTGGTTTCCGGGTGGAGTTCAACAGCGCCCTGGGCCCGTACAAGGGTGGTCTGCGCTTCCACCCCAGCGTGAACCTGGGCGTCATCAAGTTCCTGGGGTTCGAGCAGATCTTCAAGAACGCGCTCACCGGCATGGGGATCGGCGGAGGCAAGGGCGGCAGCGACTTCGACCCCAAGGGTCGCTCCAACGCGGAGATCGAGCGGTTCTGCCAGTCGTTCATGACCGAGCTCCACCGCCACCTGGGCGAGTACACCGACATCCCCGCCGGTGACATCGGTGTCGGCACCCGCGAGATCGGCTACATGTTCGGGCAGTACCGGCGGCTGAGCAACCGCTGGGAGGCCGGGGTCATCACCGGCAAGGGCCTGGACTGGGGTGGTTCGGCGGTCCGTACCGAGGCCACGGGGTACGGAACGGTGATGTTCACCGAGCGGATGCTGGAGCGGGCCGGGAAGGGCCTGGCGGGCCGCCGCGTGGTGGTGTCGGGTTCGGGCAACGTGGCGATCTACGCGGTGAAGAAGGCCCAGCAGCTGGGCGCCACCGTGGTGGCCTGCTCGGACTCCAGCGGCTACGTGGTGGACGACAAGGGCATCGACCTCGACCTGCTCAGGGAGGTCAAGGAGGTCGAGCGCGCGCGGATCAGCGCCTACGCCGAACGGCGCGGTGGCGCGACGTTCGTCGAGGGCGGCAGCGTGTGGGACGTGCCCTGTGAGGTGGCGCTGCCCTCGGCCACCCAGAACGAGCTCGACGTCAAGGGCGCCAAGGCGCTGGTCGCCAACGGCGTGCTGGCGGTGGCGGAGGGCGCGAACATGCCCACCACCCCCGAGGCGGCCAAGGTGTTCCGGCAGGCCGGAGTGCTGTTCGCTCCGGGCAAGGCCGCCAACGCGGGCGGTGTGGCCACCAGCGTGTTGGAGATGCGCCAGAACGCCCGGCGGACCTCGTGGTCCTTCGAGCACGCCGAGTCGGAGCTGGCCGAGACCATGGCCGGCATCCACGACCGCTGTGAGGAGGCGGCCGTGCGGCACGGCGCCAAGGGCGACTACGTGCTGGGCGCCAACGTCGCCGGGTTCGAGATGGTCGCCGACGCGATGCTGGCCCAGGGGCTCATCTAGTCGGACGTGAACGAAGGGGCGGGCCGGGACCTGGGAAGGTCCCGGCCCGCCCCTTTCGGCGGTGTGGTTCCCCGTTCCGGTGTGGGGCGCGG
The DNA here is from genome assembly GCF_001083815.1 of Nocardiopsis sp. SBT366. Classification (NCBI taxonomy): domain Bacteria; kingdom Bacillati; phylum Actinomycetota; class Actinomycetes; order Streptosporangiales; family Nocardiopsidaceae; genus Nocardiopsis; species Nocardiopsis sp. SBT366. The sequence continues at coordinate 44,753 of NZ_LAVM01000033.1, forward strand.
GGATCCGTCTCCGGTCAGGCGTCGGCGGACCTGGCGGGTCGGTAGGTCAGTCGGCGCAGCAGGACCTCCGCCGGGCCGCGCCGCCCGGCGCGTTCCATGGCAGCCGCGCCAGCCACGGTGAGGGCCCAGGTGAGCACGGCCAGCAGAGCGGCCGACCAGCTCGACAGGTGCGCGCCCAGTCCCAGGCCCCAGGCGGCCAGGACCGGCCCCCACACCACGGACTGCGCCATGTACCCACTCATCGATCGGCGGCCCAGGGCGCCCAGCCACCGCACCGGCCGGGAGGAGGCCGCCGCGCGGCCGCTCATCCAGTGCGCCAGCAGTCCGAAGAGAGCGGCGTACCCGACTCCGGTGAAGATCCCGGCGTAGAAGTGCAGGCCGGTCAGCGCCGTCACCGGGGCGATCTCGGCGACACCGGTGTGCTGGAGGGCCAGGACGGCGCCGGTGATCCACCCGGCGGCGATGCCCCACAGGGCGAGCCGCCGCAGCAGCACGAGGTGTCGGCTGGGCTCGTCCAGGATCCGGTGCCGCGCGGCGAGCACGCCCATGAGGAAGGCGGTGGGCAGCGCCACCGTCGCGATCCCCGCGACCAGCTGGAACGACCAGGTGACGAACCGTGTCGCCGCGGCGGCCAGGTAGGACTCCTCGGCGATGCTGGCGCGCTGCATGTCGGCGGCCGCGGCCGTGCCCGCGTCGGCCGGGACCAGCATCCCCGCCAGGGTGAGCAGGGCGCCCAGCCCCAGCAGGATCCCGATCCAGATCTTGAGGGTGCGGTCCGAGCGTCCGAAGAACAGCGGCACCATGATCAGGCCGATCAGCCCGTAGACGCCGATGATGTCGCCCTGCCAGAGCAACAGGGCGTGGACCGCGCCGAACACGAGCATCCACAGGTGGCGTCGTCGCAGAAGCCGTCGGGCCTGGAGGGGACTGGTTCCCTTGGACGTCTGACGCGCGTACATCTGGCCGATGCCGTAGGCGAACAGGAACCCGAACATGGTGTGGACCCGTGCGTCCACGACGATGAGGGTCAGTGCCTGGGCGATCCGGTCGGCCAGGCCGCCCTCCACCGGGTGCAGGCCCACCGATCCCGCCTGCGCCGTGTAGAGGAAGTACGGGGTGTGCGCCAGAGCGATGAGCAGGAGCATCATCCCCCGTGCGATGTCGGGTGCGAGGGAGCGTTCGGACAGTGGGGTCGAGCGGACCGGACCCCCGGAGGGGGTCGGCACATGATCCGGGGTGCGGGTGGTCATGTCGTCCTTTCGGTGGGGGTGGCTCAGTTGCCCGCGTCGTCGAGCCAGGAGTGGCGCAGGCGGAGCGCGCGCTCGGCGCTGCCCAGGGCGGCGCCGACGCCGAGCGTGACGTTGAGCCAGAGCGGCAGCGTGACGGGGGAGGTGAACGTGCCGGTCACGTCGTTGACCGGCGGGATCTGCGAGATGGGTTCGAGGACCTGGAGCAGGTTCAGGCCGAGCCCGACCACGAGCAGGGCGACCGAGACGGCACCGATCCAGCGGCCCAGGGCCGGGTGTTCGCGGTCGAGTCGGGCGCGTCTTCCCTCGGCCGAGCGGGGATCCGGGACGAGTTGCCGGTCCGCACCGTCATCGGGAACGTGGTGGCAGCGCCTGAGCCCGAAGGAGCTCATGGCGACCTCGACGTGTCCGCCGGGGACGGGGAAGGCCGCGGGCATCCTGGAGTGGGCGTGCCGCGTGCCGTCGAGGTACAGGTCGGCCGTGACCTCGCCGTCCTCCTTCCCGCCCCAGTGGTTGACGTCGACCGAGTAGAGCGCGGTGCGACCGTCGTCCTGGCGGAGGGGGAGGTGGAACAGGGAGCGGCTGAACAGCTGCCACCAGCGGAACCGCTTCAGGTGGCGGCCGTCTCCGACCTTGACGCGGCGTGCCGCGCGTCGGCGGCGCCACTGGTCGAGCATGTCCGTCCTCCACCTCTCGTCGATCCACTTCCAACACAGCGTGTTGGCGACACGAGAGACACTAACACACCGTGCTAGTACGGTGTACTAGTAGGATGAGGGCAGGAGGTACCGATGACCGAAGCAGGTGACGCGAGGCAGAGCTCGCGCGACAGGATCCTCATCGCGGCGGCGACGATGGTGAGTGAGAACCCGGCCGAGCGACCGAGCGTGCGGGCGGTGGCGACCAGGGCCGGGGTGAGCACCGGCTCGCTGCGGCACCACTTCCCCACGCAGCGCGCCCTGATGGACGCGGTGCTCGCGGGCATCTACGCGCACATCGCCCCGGGCGAGCCCATCCACGACACGGCGCTGCCGGCGCGGGAGCGCCTGGTCAGCTGCCTACGGCAGATCCTCGCGCACGCCGGGACCGGGAACGAGGCGAGGGAGGCCCTGCGCAGGACCTACGAGACCCTCATCGCCCCCGAACCGACCGAGGAGGCCCGTAGGACCTACCTGGTCATCGAAGGCCAGATGCAGCACCGTGTCGAGCACTGGCTCTCCGTGCTCGTCGAGGAGGGCGCGCTCCCCGGGGGCGACAACGCCAGGCGCGCGAAGTTCCTGCTGACCGTGGTCAACGGCGTCACGCTTGAAAGGGCGTTGCCCGGTACGGAGTCCCTGCTGGAGTCCGAGGCCGCCACCCTGTTCGCCGCGGTCGACAGTGTCCTGGGCGGCTGCGTGTAGGAGGGTTTCGGAGCCGGACCCCGTGGGGGTCGGGGCCGGGCGCTGGACGGACTCGTCAGCCCCGGCCCCGACGATCACCACAGGTGGTGGACCTGGGGGCGGATCAGCTGGTCGTAGACCTCGCGGACCTGCTCGTGGGTCTTGGCGTCCAAAGGCGGCAGCTGCGCGGCGGCCGCGTTGCCCCGGGCCTGGTCGGCGTCGCGGGCGCCGGGGATGACCACGCTCACCCCGTCCTGGTCCAGGATCCAGCGCAGCGCGAACTGGGCCATGGTGACCCCCTCGGGAACCAGGGGGCGCAGGCGTTCCACCGCCTCCAGGCCGGTCTCGTAGTCGACGCCGGAGAAGGTCTCACCGCGGTCGAAGGCCTCGCCTCCGCGGTTGAAGCTGCGGTGGTCGTCCTCCCCGAAACTGCTCGCGGCGCTGAACTTGCCCGACAACAGGCCGCTGGCGAGGGGGACCCGCGTGATGATCCCGACCCCGGCCTCCCTGGCCGCGGGCAGGACCCGCTCCAGGGGCTTGTGGCGGAAGGCGTTGAGGATGATCTGCACGCTGGCCACGTTCGGCCGGGCGATGGCGGCCAGGGCCTGGTCACAGGTCTCCACCGAGACCCCGTAGGCGCGCATGCGCCCCTCGTCCACCATGGCGTCCAGGTCGTCGAAGACGGCGTCGCTCTCGATGACGGCCGAGGGCGGGCAGTGCAGTTGGACCAGCTCGATGGTGTCCACGCCCAGGTTGCGACGGGAGTCGTCGTTCCAGGCGCGGAAGTTCCCCGAGTTGTAGTGGGCGGGGTCCTGAGCCATGCGGCGGCCCATCTTGGTGGCCACGGTCAGGTGGGGGTGGTCCTTGAGCAGCTTGCCGACCAGCCTTTCGCTGCGCCCGTCCCCGTAGACGTCGGCGGTGTCGACGAAGGTGACCCCCTCCTCCACCGCCGTGTTCAGGGCGTTCATGGCGTCGGTCTCACTGACCTCTCCCCAGCCGGAGCCGATCTGCCAGGCGCCGAATCCGACGACGCCGACCTGGGCGACGGTACCGAGTTCACGTGTGTCCATGGCCGTGATCCTAAGTCCTCTGGAATCGCTCCCACTCGGGGCTTTGGACCCGGGGCGGCCGGTGTCGGACCCGAATTTGCCGTCCGAAGTGGCCGGTACGCCCCCGAACGGGTCAGTCCAGACCGAGCGCGCCGCGCACCATGGCGGCCGCGTCACGCGCCGCACCAGCGGCCCCGCAACACCACGACGCCGGACGGAGTACCGACCTCCACACACGCGATCCCGATCGCGACGGCCCCGAGCGGCTTCCGGTCGTGCGGGGCCCGGGGACGGGACACGGACAAATGCGTTGCCAAGAGGACGGCTTCTGCCTAGTGTCGCGGCTCATGACTGATCCCCGCATCGACCCGCCCTACGTCGCCGACGAGCGCACCATGCTCGAGAACTGGTTGGAGTGGCACCGGGAGACCCTCGCCGTCAAGTGCCAGGGCCTCACCGATGACCAGCTGCGCACACGTTCCACCCCGCCCTCACCGATGTCCCTGCTGGGTCTGGTGAGGCACATGGCCTACGTGGAACACATGTGGTTTCGCGTGGTCCTCGCGGGAGAGGACTACCACTCGCCGATCAAGCTCCCCGGCGACCGGGACGGCGACTTCCTGAACGTCGACTCCGCCTCGGTCGAGGAGTCCTTCGCGGTGTGGCGCTCCGAGATCGACAACGCCCGGAGGACGTCGGTGGGCCTGTCCCTCGATGCCGTCGGCAGGAACCAGCGGCACGGCGAGGACTGCTCGCTCCGGTGGATTCTGGTGCACATGATCGAGGAGTACGCCCGGCACAACGGCCACGCCGACCTCATCCGTGAGCGCGTCGACGGGGTCACCGGGGAGTAGCCCGAGGTACCGCGACGATCTGGAGCATGACTCCGGCGGATCCGCACGCGAGCCCCCGCAACCGTCTGAAGCCGGACCCGACCGGCACCACGGCGGACGGCGCCGGACCCGCGGGACACGAGGTCAGGCTCGGGAAACCGCCGGTGAGCCGCGGGCGGGGCCCAGAACGGCCGGGGGAATCCGCGTCGGACTCAGCCCTGCGTCGTCGTGCTCCACCCTTGATCCCCAGGTCGTCGCCGTTTCCGGGCCCCGCGCCACCTCGCCCTGGGCGTCGGGGAAGACCTTGCCGTGCTCGGAGCTGACGACCGCCGCCAGCCGACGGCGGCGCCCACGAGGGGCCCGCCGTGCGGACCGGTGACATCCACGATCCGGCCTCCGGCTCGTTCCTTGGCTGGGGGACCGCCGCGCGGGTCAGGAGAATGACTTGGACAGGTCCTTGACCACCGTGCGGTCGGGCACGAAGCGGACCAGGCGGGCGTCGTCGGCGTAGTACCGGAAGTCCGGGTGCCAGGTGCTCTCGTCGTCGCCCAGGTACCTGCGGAGCTTGCGTCTGCTGAGGGCGGGGTCGAAGGGGACCACCTCCGCTTCCCCGCGCAGGATCACCTGGAGGAACTCCTGCCGCTCCAGGTCACAGGTGTCCACCACCACGGCTGTGCGCGGGTCCCTCTCCAGGTGCCGTGCCATGACCGCGTACTCCCCGGTGATCCACCACAGCACTCCCTTCTCCCAGAGGAACCAGACCGGCCGGACGGTGGGTGCTCCGGAGGCGTTGACGGTGGCCACGCGGGCCACCAGGGGCTGGGACAGGAAGGCGTCGACGTCGAAGGGCGCTGTTGGCTGGGGGGTGTCCGGCATGTCTCCAGACTAGGGTTCGTTCGGGCATCGCGACAGTGCGGGCGTTCACCTGTGGACAACCGCCCCCGGGATCAGGGGTTCTCGGCGTGGCTGACCTGGACGGTGTGGGTCACCCATCCCCGGTCGGTCTGCTGGTGCAGCAGGAACGCGGTGGGTTCGGAGACGAAGCCGCACGGATCGTCACTGTTCCTCTTGAGTGCGCTCTGCCGGTGTGTGCTGGGAGCGGTGGTGAGGACGCTTCCCCCGAAGCCGGTGGTGGTCTGCCGGTGGACGTGTCCCGCCAGCACACGGGCGACGTTCGGGTGGCCGGCCACCACCTCCTCCAGCTCGGCACCGTCGTCGAGCCGCATGCCGTCCTGGAACGGGATGCCGAGGGGAACCGGCGGGTGGTGTACGCACACGAGGGCCGGAACGTCGGGGCGCCGGTCCAGGACCGAGTCCAGCCAGTCCAACTGCTCGGCGCCCAGCAGCCCTCCAGGGGCGCCGGGGACGAGGGAGTCCAGAATGACCATGGTGACCTCGGGGTACTCCACGAGGTAGTGGGCGCTCGTGCTCCCGCCGAGGTGGGCGCTGCCCCCGAAGGCGGTGAGCAGGTTCTCGCGGTGGTCGTGGTTGCCCGTCACCAGCAGCAGGGGAAGCGGGAACCCGTCGATGACCTCGTGGAGTGCCGCGTACTCCTCGGGGCTGCCGTGCTCGGCCAGGTCACCCGAGACGACCACGCAGGTCGGGAGCGGGTCCAGGGCCAGCACCCGGCTGAGCGCCTGGCTCAGCCCGACCGCCGGTTCGGCTGCGCGGCCGTCCGCTGTCAGGTGCGGGTCGCTCAGGTGGGCGACGGAGACGGAGGGAGGACCGAAAAAAGGGGTCATGACGGACACAGTGCCCGAGTCGCGGCCGCCTGGGCAACAGGGTTCGCAGGCCTCAACCGGCCAGACCGGGCGGGTCGACGTCGAAGGGTGTGGCTCGCCACTGGTCGACGGCCGGGTTCAGGAACTCGGCCAGCACGGGCAGCTTCGGGACGAGTTCGAGGGCGGCGATGACCCTCAGAGCCCCCACGGCGTTCACGAAGGCCAGCACGTCCCCGTCAAGCTCGCGCACGCCGTCGCGGCGAGCCCCCCGGTCGTAGGCGGCCTCCAGCTCGGGACCGAGCGCGGCCAGGTCCCACTCCACAGGCCCCAGCGAGACCAGTTCGAAGTCGGCGTAGCGGTCTCCGTCCAGGGTGGCGAAGATGTTGGCGGGCGGGGAGTCGCCGTGGATCGGCTGGAGTTCGATCCCCGGGAACGCGCGCTCGAACTCCTCGCGCGAACTGGCGATCGGCTCCAGGACCCCCCACTCACGGCGTGCCCGCTCCAGGTCCGGAGCGGAGATGAGGTCGGGGCTGGCCTCCAGACGGTCGAGGCTGGCGGAGAGGGAAGACGGTTCGGCCGCGCCCAGGAACTCCAGCCGCCCCGGGTAGCCACGCATGGCCGCGTGCAGTGCGGGGACGCTCTCGGCGTTGGCGACGTAGTCGGGTTCCCCCTCGCGCCTCTCCTCCACGTACTCCCAGAACGTGATCGAGAACCCGTCACGCTGCACGGGCTCACACGGCACCAGCGGGCTGGGCGCGAGGACGGGCGTCCCCTGGTCGGACAGCCACCGTGTGACGTCCAGTTCCGCGCGCTGCCGCGCGGTCACCGAGTCCAGGGTCGTCGAGTCCGGCAGGACCGTGGGGAGGCGGGCCACGACCGGTGAGGGCGCGAGGTGGACGACCACGGAGAACAGATCGTGCAGCACGCGCGGGTCGGACACGGTGAGCCCGAGCTCGCGTCCGGCACCCACGGCGGCGCTCACCGCGGCTGTGGTTCGTCGGGCCAGCTGTTCGGGAGTGAGGAAGACTGTCACGGGTCGATCCTTCCACGTCGGGGGAGGACTGCGCTCTGGTGCGGCGGTCTCCGGTGGTTCGCCCGGACGAGGCCGAACTCGGCGGGCGGTGGCGCTCGCCTGGGTGCGTGGGAGGCGGAAAAACACTTGGGCCGCATGGGCACGTGCTCCCACAATGGTCGGATGGTCGATCGACACTTCTCCACGCCGGACCTCGCCGAGCTCTACGACTACTTCAGCCACTGGCGGGTCTCCCCGCAGGACGACTTCTACCTTGACCTCGTGATGGGTGCCCGCTCCGTACTGGACGTGGGCTGCGGCACCGGGAAGCTCCAACGGGTGGCGCGCGAGAGCGGACACACCGGTCGGCTCGTGGGGCTGGACCCGGCCGACGCGATGCTGGACGTGGGCCGCCGGGACCGCGACGACATCGAGTGGACCCTGGGCGACCTGGTCTCGGGTGCCTACGACGGGCAGGCGGGTGGCCCGTTCGAGGACGAGTTCGACCTCGTCATCATGTCCGGGCACGCCTTCCAGGTGTTCACCACGGACGACGAGCTGCGCGCCAACCTGGCCGCCGTCCGGCGTGCCCTCACCGCCGACGGACGGTTCGTGTTCGAGACCCGCAATCCGGCCGTACGGGGCTGGGAGGCCTGGAAACCCGAGCGGGTACGCACGGTCAGCGGTCCGCAGGGCCGGGAGGCCACCTGCGTGCACCGCCTCCGAGAGGTCGACGGTGACCTGGTCACCTTCACCTCCGATTACAGCGTCGAGGGATGGGCGCAACCGCTGGTCAGCCGGAGCAAGCTGCGGTTCCTGGGCGCCGACCGCCTCAACGGCTTCCTGACCGAGGCAGGGTTCGAGGTGACCGCGCAGTACGGCTATTGGGACCGGAGTCCGCTCACCGACACCAGTCAGGAGATCATCACCTTCGCACGCCCGGCCTGACCTCGACCCCTCACGTGGAGCGTGGGGCCGGGCGGAATACTGGTGGTTGAGCGAACCCACGAGGAGGCGTCCGTGTTCTTCTTCTACAGCAGCCGTCTGGGCTGCGTGACCTCCCTGCTGCTCTCGGCCGCGCTGACCCTGCTGGTGCTGTATCTGCTGGGCTGGATCTGACCGGCCCCGCCCTCAGCGGTCCTCCCGGCCCAGGCGCGGCAGCCAAGGATGGTGGATCCCGTGGACCTGGGACAGGGCCCGGACCAGCCACCGGCGCTGGGCGGCGTCGAGGACCGGCAGGGTCTCCGTGAGGTCCCGTTCGTCCTTGGGACGCCTTCCCTTGGCCTTGCAGAGGAGCTGGACCTCCGGGGTCAGGTAGGGGAGCCCCTCCGCCGAGCGTCGACCGAGCTGGCTCAGGGGGAGGGTGATCCGCGCGTCCCGACGGTAGGTCCAGCGGTCGCCGTCGGCCTCGTCGAGCATGAACTGGAGCCGCCAGGGCGCCGCGGGGCCGGGGCGGCACCATACGTCGTGGACACCCTCGGGCAGCGTCTCACCCGCGCGCCAGGGGCGGAGCGTGCCGGGCGGGTCGGCCGCCCACCACTCCCAGTCCGGGAGCACTTCCTGGACCTTGTGCTGGTCGCGGCGGAGCAGCAGCACGTCCGTGTCGGCGTGCTCGCGGAACCGGCGGCCCACGGCGAGCGCGATGGCGTGCCCGCCCGCGATCCACCAGGGCGCCTCGACCCCGGTGAACAGCGAGGCGACCTCCTCGGGAGCCAACGGGGCCCAGGGGGCGAAGGGGTCGGCGGTGCTCACGCGGACGCACCCGAAGTGGCGTCGATGCGTCGCTGTACCCCGTCCAGCAGCGCGTCCAGGCCGAACTGGAAGGACTCCCACGCCTCCTGCTCCAGGTAGGGCTCGCTGGGGTCGTCGTTGGCGAAGGCCCCCTCCTCGGTCATCAGGGTGAGTGTGGGGAAGCGCTCGGAGAAGTCATCGGAGACCTCCTCCAGCTGGGCTGAACGAGCGAACCACCACTGGTCCTCGGGCTGGCCGGTGACGGCCTCGGCCTGGCGGGCCTCCGCGGCGGTGCGGACCATGCCCCTGGCCAGGTTGAGGATGCTGCCGTAGGTGTTGCTGATGGCCTTGGCGGGGAGTCCGGTGCGGTGCAGGACGGTCGCCAGTTCCTCGAAGAGCCGGTACTCGTTGGGGCCCAGGACGGGCCGGGCCTGGGAGATCTCCAGGGTCCAGGGGTGACGCAGGTAGAAGTTCCACAGATGGCCGGACCAGGCCAGGACCTCCGCGCGCCAGTCCGTCCTGTCAGTGTCCCCTCCTAGCATCGGAGCGGCGCCGCCGGACTCCCACTCACGGACCAGCTCGGCGAAGGAGTGGTCGTACATGAGGTCGATGAGTTCGTTCTTGCTGGCCACGTAGGTGTAGAGGGACATGGCGGTGCGGCCCAGGCGTTCGCCCACGGCGCGCATGGACAGGGCCTGCATGCCCTCGGTGTCGGCGACCTCGATGGCGGTCTCCACTACGAGGTTCACGCTCAACTGGGCGCGGGGGCCGGGTCCGGTGCGTTCGGCCGGTTCGTGGTCGCGCCACAGCAGCTGCATGGAGCGACGGGGGTCACCCTGCCCGGCGTAGACAACCACTTGCATCTCCTTATGGAATAAACTAACGTTCGCTGGCTGTTAGTTTACCGCATAAGGCTTTCCGAGGATCCTGAGGAGCAGCTTGTCTTCCGAACCCACCACCCTGGCGGACACCCACGACACCATCCAGGTCCGAGGGGCCAGGGAGAACAACCTCGACAACGTCTCCGTGGACATCCCCAAACGGAGACTGAGCGTCTTCACCGGCCTGTCCGGCTCGGGGAAGTCCTCGCTCGTCTTCGGAACCATCGCCGCCGAGTCCCAGCGGCTGATCAACGAGACCTACACCGCGTTCCTCCAGTCCTTCATGCCGAGCGTGGGCCGCCCTGACGTGGACGCCCTGCGCAACCTCAGCGCGGCGATCATCGTGGACCAGGAGCGGATGGGGGCCAACGCGCGCTCCACGGTGGGTACCGCCACCGACGCCCACGCGATGCTGCGCATCGTCTTCAGCCGGGTGGGCAGTCCGCGCCTGGAACCCTCCAGCGTGTTCAGCTTCAACAACTCCGAGGGCATGTGCCCCGAGTGCGAGGGGCTGGGCCGCACCAACCAGATCGACGTCGAGGAGCTCTACGACCGCGACCTCTCCTTGAACGAGGGCGCCATCACCGTACCCGGGTTCTCCGTGGACAGCTGGTACTGGCAGATCTTCACCACCTCCGGGCTGCTGGACTCGGACAGGAAGCTCCGTGACTACACCGACGAGGAGTGGCACAGCCTCCTCCACCAGCCCGTCACCAAGGTGAAGGTCGGGAGCAGCAACCTGACCTACGAGGGCCTGGTCCCCAAGATCAAGCGCACCTACCTGGCCAAGGAACGCGAGAAGATGCAGACCAGCATCCGCGCGTTCGTGGACCGCGCCGTGGTCTTCTCGATCTGCCCCGAGTGCGAGGGCACCCGGCTCAACGCGGCCGCCCGTGAGGTCAAGGTCAACGGCCGCACCATCACCGAGTGCGCGTCAATGCAGATCAGCGACCTGGCGGAGTTCGTCCGCGCACTCGAGGAACCCTCGGTGAAGCCGCTCGCGGACACCCTCGGGCACACCCTGGACTCGCTGGTGCAGGTCGGGCTCGGGTACCTGAGCCTGGACCGGGAGTCGGGCACCCTGTCCGGTGGCGAGGCCCAGCGGGTCAAGATGGTCCGCCACCTCGGCTCCAGCCTCAGCGACGTCACCTACGTCTTCGACGAGCCCACCGTGGGCCTGCACCCGCACGACATCGAGCGGATGAACACCCTCCTGCTCGGCCTGCGCGACAAGGGCAACACCGTGCTGGTGGTCGAGCACAAGCCCGAGACCATCGCCATCGCCGACCACGTCGTGGACCTGGGGCCGGGCGCCGGACCCACCGGCGGCACCGTCACCTACAACGGCGACGTGGCCGGACTGCGGGCCTCCGGGACCCTCACCGGGCGCCATTTGGACCACCGGGCCCAGCTCAGGGAGAGGGCGCGGACCCCGAAGGGCACCATCCCCATCCGGGGGGCCAGCACCCACAACCTCCGGGACGTGTCCGTGGACGTCCCGCTCGGGGTCCTCACCGTGGTCACCGGGGTGGCGGGCTCGGGCAAGAGCTCGCTCATCCACGGGGCTCTGCCCGGCCGTGAGGGCGTGGTGGTCGTGGACCAGTCAGCGATCCGCGGGTCGCGCCGCTCGAACCCGGCCACCTACACCGGGCTGCTGGACCCGATCCGCACTGCGTTCGCCCGCGCCAACAAGGTGAAGTCGTCCCTGTTCAGCGCGAACTCCGAGGGTGCCTGCCCGGAGTGCAAGGGCGCCGGGGTGATCTACACCGACCTGGCCATGATGGCCGGTGTGGCCACCACCTGTGAGAAGTGCGAGGGGCGCCGGTTCAAGGCCGAGGTCCTCGAACACAAGCTGCGCGGGAAGGACATCAGCCAGGTGCTGGCCATGTCCGTGGTGGAGGCGCGCGACTTCTTCGCCTCCGGCAACGCCCGGGTCATCCTGGACCGGATGTACGACGTCGGCCTGGGGTACCTCGGCCTGGGGCAGCCGCTCACGACCCTGTCCGGCGGTGAGCGCCAGCGGCTGAAGCTGGCGATCTCCATGGCCAGGAAGGGCGCGGTGTACGTGCTGGACGAGCCCACCACCGGACTGCACCTGGCCGACGTGGACCGGCTGCTGGCGCTGTTGGACCGGCTGGTGGACGACGGCAACACGGTGGTGGTGATCGAGCACCACCAGGCCGTGATGGCCCACGCCGACCACGTGATCGACCTCGGCCCCGGGGCCGGGCACGACGGCGGCCGGGTGGTCTTCGAGGGCACCCCGGCGGAGCTGGTCGAGAAGGGGGAGACACTCACCGCCCGACACCTGCGCGCCTACCTGGGCCGCGAGGGATAGCCGGGAGAAGTCACGAGTCGGGCCCGTCACCGGAGGTCCTCCGGCGGCGGGCCCGACCGTGTGACCGACCTGACCGCGTGTGGGTCAGGAGGCCGCCGGGGCGGCCCTACGGCCGCGGGCGATCACGTAGTGCAGGGCACCGCCCAGCACCGCCCCGAAGATCCACACGAACCCGGACCAGGTCTGGAGGGCGGGCAGCCACACCGCCGTCACCGAGAAGACCGAGGCCAGGCAAAAGGCGGACAGCGCGCGCAGGTTCCAGCCCCGGGTGAAGTAGTACTCCGAACCGGGGGCCGCCGAGTACAGGGCCTGGAGATTCACGCGCTGGCGCCGCAGCAGGTAGTGGTCGGCGACGATGATGCCGTACAACGGAGCCAGGACCGCCCCGAGGGTGTCGACGAACGACGCGATGCCGATGTTGTCGATGTAGGCGACCCACAGGGCGCCCACCACGAAGCCCACCGAGGCCGTGATGAGCCCACCGGTGCGGGCGCTGATGACCGAGGGCGCCAGGTTGGCCAGGCCGTAGGCGGGCGGGATGAAGTTGGCGACCAGGTTGATGCCCACGGTGGCGACGAAGAAGGTCAGGGCCGCCACCACGGTCAGCCAGATGTTGTCCACGCGCGCGACGATGTCGGCCGGGTTGGTGAGCGCCTCCCCGTACAGCACCGAGCTTCCGGCGGTGATGACCAGGGTGAGGAAGGAGAACAGGGCCAGACTGACGGGCAGCCCCCACAGGTTGCCGCGTCGCATGGCGCGCTCGGAGCGGGTGAAGCGTGCGAAGTCGCCATAGTTGACGACCACCGCGGCGAAGTAGGCGACCATCGTGCCCACCACGGCCGAGAACGCCGCGACCGTGCCGCCGGGATAGTCGCCGTCAGCGGCGAAGACGGTTCCCAGCTCGGAGAGGAGGTCGCCCCCGGCCATGGCCCACAGAGCGATCATCATGGCGATCATGACCGCGTACACCGCCGGTCCGGCCCAGTTGAGGAACACGCCGATCGACTTGATGCCCCGGCTGAACAGCGCCAGCTGAACCACGGCCACGATCACGTAGGAGATCCACCCCACGGCGGACAGGCCCAGGAAGGTGCCCTGGGGGCCCGGGCCGAACAGGGCCGTGATCAGCAGTGCCATCGCCGTGGAGGCGAAGTAGGTCTGGGCCCCGTACCAGAACATGGCGGTGATGCCCCGGATGAGCGTGGGGAACTGGGTGCCGTGCACTCCCATGCTGGCGCGCGCCATGACGGCGTAGGGGATGCCGTAACGCACGCTCGGGCGGCCGACGAGGTCGCACAGGAACATGACGATGAGCCCGGCCAGGATGATCCCGGCGAACACCGCCCAGCCGTTGAGGCCGTAGGAGATGAAGAGCGTGGCGGCCAGGGTGTAGCCGAACAGGCTCTGGATGTCGTTGGTCCAGACGTTGAAGATCTCGAAAGCGCCCCAGCTGCGCCTGCTCCGGGGCACGGGGGCGAGGTCCTCGTTGTGCAGCGAGGGGTCGGGGGATCGGAGGGTCAGGTCGGCGCCGTCGGGGCCGAGCGCCGCTTCGGCGGACGGCGGGTGCTCGGTGTCGCTCATGGGGTCCTCACGGGGGATGGGTGGGATGTGGTGGGGGTGGCTCAGATGTCGGCGCGGTGGTTTCCGTCGGGGAGCTCGTCCACGGTCAGGCGGTCGAAGGTGCCCGAGGCGGGGTCGTGGACCCAGCTGCGGCCCACGCTGGTGGCCAGGTAGGAATCGCTCGGGTCGTCGATCTCGGCCTGCGGGTGGCGGCGCAGGATCCAGGCGCGCATGAGCACCAGGTAGAGCGCGAAGGCGACCGGGAAGCCGATGACGTAGGCGTAGTCGGGCTGCCACAGGGACACGCCCGAGGCGCCCAACCAGGCGATGAGGGCGGCCGGGTTGACCCCGCGCGCGTACCGGTACTGGCCCTGGGGGTCGTACAGGGCGGGCACGTTCAGGCGACGGCGGCGCAGCACGTAGTAGTCGCAGATCATGATCCCGGCGATGGCCGCGATGAACCCGCCGTAGTAGCTCAGGAAGGTGAACAGGTTGTCCAGCAGCAGCCAGGGCATGACGGCGGTGCCGACCACCCCGGCCAGCACCACCCCCGAGCGGTAGGACAGGTGGGGTGCGGCGGCGTTGACGAAGTTGAGCGCGGCGGGAACGACGTTGGCGGCGGTGTTGGTGGACCACTGGGCCAGGACGATCATCAGCAGCAGGACACCGAGGACGAGGCCGGTGCTCTGGCCCTGGATGACGTCGACGGGGTTCCACTCACCGGTGACGATGAAGGAGACCGCGCCGATGAAGGAGATCCAGGCCTGCATCATCGGTAGGGCCACGAAGTGGGCGGTGAGGACGGCCCGGTTGCGGCACAGGAAGCGGCGCTCTCCCGGAGCGGTGCGCACGAAACGGGTGATGCTCGGGATGTCCACGGCCAGCGGCGCCCACACCACCATGTTGATCAGGAAGAACGCCACCAGCGACAGGTCGCCGCCGGAGGCGAAGGTCCAGATGTTGGTGCCCTCCAGGTCGGCGACGCCGTCCAACGTGTAGTACATCCAGATCGAGATGGCGAGGATGCACGGGGCCGCGAAGGAGGCCAGCCGTTCGACGGCCTTGATGCCGAGGGCGACGTTGGCGATCTGCACGGCCAGGAACAGGGCGTACCAGAGCGGCCATGAGGAGAACCCGGTCCAGTACTCCACGAGGCCGTTGATGGCCAGGGCGCCGATGTAGGTCTGGATGCCGAACCAGCAGGCGGCCACCGTCCCGCGCGAGAGCGAGGGAATGTGGGTACCGATGGTGCCGAAGGGGGCACGCAGGAACACGGCGAAGGACAGGCCGTGCTCGGTGCCGATGTCGGCCGTGAGGGTCATGACCACGGCCAGCGCCATGGTGGCGGTGAGCACGACGAGCATGACCACGGGGAGGGAGAGCCCGCCCTCGACACCGTTGGCGCCGTACTGGAAGGTGACGATGACGATGGCCAGGGCCACCCACATCCAGACGAAGCCCAGCAGCGAGATGGGGCGCCGCTGGCCGTGGACATCCCGAGCATCACCCGTTTCGTGCGCACCGCTCCGGGAGAGCGCCGCTTCCTGTGCCGCAACC
>NZ_LAVM01000034.1:0-59732 GCF_001083815.1 Nocardiopsis sp. SBT366
CCCGCACCCCCTGCGGGGGGGGCCCCCCCGCCCGGCGGCGCTGGGCTTCGCCAGCGGAACCGAGATCGAGCTGGACGTGCCCGTGCAGGAGATGACCGGACCGACCCAGGACGAGGCGGACCACGGCTCCCACCACTGAAGGGGCGGCGTGAGCGGCTCGGGGGGGGGCGGGGCCCCCGCCGAGCCGCTCACGCCTACCCCGCGTTGACGATCTGGATCAGGTTGCCGCAGGTGTCGTCCAGTACCGCCGTGGTGACCGGGCCCATCGTCAGCGGCTCCTGGGTGAAGGTGACCCCGAGCCCGCGGAGGCGCTCGTACTCGGCCTGGACGTCGTCCACCGCGAACTGGGTCACCGGGATGCCGTCGTTGACCAGGGCCTCCCGGTACGGACCCACGGCGGGGTGGCCGGAGGGCTCCAGCAGGAGCTCGGCCCCCTCGGGGTCCTCGGGCGAGACCACGGTCAGCCAGCGGTTCTCCTCCTCGGGCGCGCCCAGGGGCACGTCGTGCTTCTTCCGGAAGCCCAGCACGTTGGTGTAGAAGTCCAGGGCCTTGACCTGGCTGTCCACGAAGACGCTGTTGATGTGGATTCTCATGACTCGCTCTCCGGTCGGTCCGGCCCGAGCCACCGCTCGACGATGTGCCTGAGCGGTGCCGGGTTCATGGTGTGGAACTTGTGGCGCCCCTCGCGCCTGCTCTCGACCAGTCCGGCTCCCTCCAGGACCGCGAGGTGCTGGGAGACCGCCTGGCGCGACATGTTGAGCTGGTGCCTGGTGATCAGCCGGGTGCAGAGTTCGAACAGGGTCTGCCCGGACCGTTCACCGAGTTCGTCGAGGATCAGTCGGCGGGTCGGATCGGCCAGGGCCTTGAACAGTTCGTCGGACACGCGCCCACTATAGGCAAGCGGCTGCTTGCCTATCAAGCCGTGGTCTGGTGTTTTGCCATTTCCTGAACCGTCGGGGTCCTACGTCCCGTAGACCCCGGCCAGGAGGTCGGCCAGGGCGGTCAACTGCGGCGTGGAGCGGTCCGTGCGCCAGACCAGGCCCAGCTGGCTGGATGCGGTGTCAGCCCCTCCACCGCCAGACAGCGCGGGTCGGCGCGAGTGATCTCCCCGGCCAGGGGACGGCAGACCAGCACGGCGTGACCCCGGCCGCGACCGGCAGCGGCCCCCGCCAGTGGGGCGGGGGCCGCGCGCGACTGAGGACGCGGTGACACGAAGGCGGGACGGACCGTACCGGGACCCGCTTCGTCCTCGCCCGATCTACTCGTCGCCGCCGAAGTTGTTGTACTCGTTGGCCCGTTCCTGGCCGGACAGCGCGTGGATGGCGTCCATGACCTCGTCGGTGATCACCCGGCGGGCCTTGCCGGGGGCCATGCTGTCGAAGCCGGTCGAGAAGTCCATCGGCTCGCCGAAGCGCACGGTGAAGGGGCGGGGTCGCGGCATGTTGGCGCCGATGGGCTGGACCTGCTGGGTGCCCGAGACCGCGACCGGCACGATGGGCGCCTTGGACTCCAGGGCCAGGTGGGCGACGCCGGTGCGGCCCCGGTACAGGCGGCCGTCACGGGAACGCGTGCCCTCGGGGTAGACCACGCAGGCCTCGCCCTCGTTGAGACGGTCCAGCATCATCTCCAGCGACACCATGGCGTCGCGTGCGTTGCCGCGCTGGACCGGCATGGCGCCCAGGGAACCGAACACGGTCCGGGTGACCCGCCCCTTGATTCCGGTGCCCTCGAAGTAGTCGGACTTGGCGAGGAAGCGCACGGGGCGCTGGGTGACCGACAGGGGGATGACGACGCTGTCCACGAACGACAGGTGGTTGCTGGCGAGCAGGACCGCACCGGTGGCTGGGACGTTCTCACGGCCCTCGATGGTCGGTCGGCACAGGGTCCGGGCGAGTACCGCCGCGGTCTGCCGCAACGCACCGTAGAGCACGTGTTCTCCCTTGTGTTGTCGGACGGAGCCGACCTCAATGTAAGGGTGACTCACCGGTAATGATGACCGGCGGCACACAGAGTGCCGCACGTCACGTATCGGGCCAAACCATGACGAACAAGGAGGTCGGAGCCGTCGCGCGGACGCGGACTCAGCCGTGCGGGCGCCAGTCGGCGTTGGCTCCGCACACCACCAGGCAGGGGTTGTCGCCCGGGACGCGCCCGGCCAGCCAGGCGGCGAAGGGGACGGCCGCGGCGGGCTCGGCGGCGATGCGGAACTCCTTCCACAGACGCGTCTGGGCGCTGATGATCTCGGCGTCGCTGACCAGTACGGGCGTCACCGGGTGCTCACGCAGTACCTCGAAGGGCACCCGGCCCAGGATGGCCGCGCCCAGGGCCGAGGAGGCGACCGAGTCCACGGAGGTCCGGACCGGCTGTCCGGCCGCCAGCGCCGCGCCCAGGCTCTGACAGCCCTCGGGCTCGACTCCGACCACGCGGCGGCCCTCGGCGCTCAGCCGCACCCCGGCGACCAGTCCACCACCACCCACCGCGACCACGATCGAGTCGCACTCGGGCGCGTCGGCCGCGATCTCCAGACCCACGGTTCCCTGACCGGCGACGACCAACGCGTCGTCGTAGGCGTGCAGGTAGCGCACACCCTCGGACTCCGCGCGGGCCACGGCGGCCTCGGCCGCCACCGCGAACTGCTGGCCGACCCGGACGATCTCCGCGCCGGTGGCCGCCAGCGGCTCCGCCTTGGCCTCGGGCACCGTCTCGGGGACGTACACCGTGGCGTGCACGCCCAGCATGCTCGCGGCCGTGGCCACGCCGAGGCCGTGGTTGCCACCGGAAGCGGTGATCACCCGGTCGGTGGGCTCCCCGCCGAGCAGGGCGTTGAGGGCGCCACGGAGCTTGAAGGCCCCCGTGCGCTGGAGGTGCTCCAGCTTCAGGGTCAGGGGACGACCGTCGATCTCGGCACGCATGACCGGGGTTCGTCGGACGTACGGCGCGATGCGGTCGGCTGCGGCTCGGACGTCGGTGGCCGTGGGTACGGCGGGCGCGGTCGTGGTGCTCATACTCCCACTCTGCCGCTCCTGACCAGGAACGCAAAGTGGAGGCTGCTAAGGAAGGCTAAGCAGACCTTTGTGTCAGACTTTGTGGTGTACGTTCCGCGTCGTGCCTGGGAGAAGGGGTGGTCGCGTGTTGGACGCCAACCGTCTGCGCGTACTCGTGGAGATCGCGCACGCCGGGTCGATCGCGGCCGCCGCCGACCGGCTCTCCTTCACCCCACCCGCCCTGTCCCAGCAGCTCACCAAACTGGAACGCGAGGTCGGTGCCCGCCTTGTGGAACGCGGCCGCACCGGAGCCACCCTGACCAGGGCGGGCGAGGTCCTGCTCGAACACGGTGAACGGGTCCTGGGCGAACTCCGCGACGCCGAGGCCGCCGTCCGAGCCGTCGCGGGAGACCGCGCAGACCGCCTGTCCCTGGGGGCCTTCGCCAGTGCCGGGAAGGTCCTGCTCCCCGGGGCGCTCGCCGCCTTCGGTCACGAACACCCCCACGTGCGGCTGTCGCTGTCCGACATCGAACCGCCGAGTGGCCTCGGGCTGGTCACCTCCGGCGACCTCGACCTGCTCATCACCCACCGCTACCCCGGGGTGCCGCTGCCACGCGCGGTCGGCCTGCACCGCGAACGCCTCCTGGTGGACCCCCTCCTGGTGGTGGCGCCCACCGGACACCCGGTCACCGACACCGAACCCTCCCTTGCGGACCTCGCCGACGAGGAGTGGATCTGCGGTGCCCCCGGCATCCACAACCGGGTCAGCCTCGACACCGCGGCGGCGGCGGCCGGGGTGCGCCTGACCGTCGCCTACGAGACCCGGGACTACGAGGTGGCCTTGGCGCTCATCACGGCCGGGGTGGGGATCGCCCTCATCCCCCAGAGCATCCTCGACGCGTCGCACGGCGGGGGCTGGGTCAGCCGTTCCCTGCGGGGTGCCCGGCTGGCCAGGGAGATCTACACCGTGAACCGTCCGCGCCCGCCCGAACCGGTCCCCGGCATGGTGGCCACCCTGCGCCGCACCGCCGCCCGCAGCCTCCGGACCTGACGTCCGCGTCGACGCGCCGAAAGAGGACGCTCCGGCCCCGATGAGTTTCGACGACACCGGGGGTCGGTACCGGTGACCATGCGGCTTGACCCACGGGCCCCCGAGCCCCGACGAACGGACGAACCATGAGCACGAACCCCTTCGAGATCGCCCTGCCCATCGCCGACCGGTGGCGTGCGATGGTCTTCTACCGCGAGGCCTTCGGGTTCGAGGCCCCGGGGGACCCCACCGAGGACGGAGTGCCCGAGCCGCTGCGGATCCGTGTCAACGAGCACGTCGTGCTGACACTGATCCCCACGGACGGCCTCGCCTGGGTCCTGGGGGAGACCCGCCGAGTCGCCCGGCCCGGGACCAACGAATGCCTGATGACCAGGGTGCTGCCCACCGAGGCGGACGTCGACGCACTGCTGGACCGCGTCCGTGAGGCTGGGGGAGAGGTGGTCAACGCGGCCGAGCGGCGACCGTGGGGCTACGACGGTGTCTGCGCCGACCCCGACGGGCACCTGTGGCAGGTCACCGTCCAGCCCTGACCCCTACAGCGGGGGAGCACCGGGCGGGTTCGGGGCGTTCCAGCGGTAGCGCAGGGCCAGGAGGCGCATGGTGAGGCACAGCAGTGAGCCGATCACCGCGATCCAGCCCTGGCCGAAGCCGGTCAGATCCACGATCACCACGAACGACGCCCCGATCATCGCCGGGATCGCGTACAGGTGCGAGTTGGCGCTGAGCACCGTGGGCACGCGGTTGAGCAGCACGTCCCGGATGGTGCCGCCGCCCACACCCGTGATGACACCCAGCAGCACGGCCTGGAGCGGCCCGAAACCGAACTCCAGCGCCTTGGTCGCCCCGATCACGGCGAACAGGCTGAGTCCGGCGGCGTCGAACACCAGGATGGGCTTGCTCAGGTGGGTGAGCTGACGGCTGAGGAAGAACGCCAGGGTCCCTCCGGCCAGCGCCGTCACCAGGTACCGCCAGTCCTGGAAGGTGGCGGGGGTCTCGCCCAGTAGGACGTCGCGGATGATGCCGCCGCCGAGGGCGGTCACCATCCCGAGCACCATGACCCCGACGATGTCCACCCGCGCGGTGCGGATCGCCGTCAGCGATCCATCCAGTGCGAAAGCGAAGACGCCCAGGAGGTCGAGGAGAAGAAGCAGGTCGAGCGTGGACATGGCCGTGCGGGGGTCCTTGCGTGGTGCTGGGCGACGAGGTGTGGTGCGGGGCGACGAAACGCGGAAGAGGTCTGCGTCGATCGGCTATTCCATCACGCCCGGGAGGGTCCCGCGTGCGCGGCCGGGAACGGCGCGCCGCGCCGCCGCGCCCGGGCCGCGCGGATCGGGCCGCGCGATCCGGAGTGGGACCGCTCCGTCCGGGGAACCGACACGCGTGTCGGTTCCCCTCCGGCCCGGCGCGGCCGGACACCATCGGGGAGTGAACCACCGGACCACGGGCGGAGCGAGCAACATGGAACACCTGGACGCGATCGTGATCGGCATGGGCCCCGGCGGGGAGACGGTCGCCGACCGTCTGCTCACCGCCGGTCGGCGGGTGGCTGTGGTCGAACGCGACCTCATCGGAGGCGAGTGCGCCTACTGGGCCTGCGTCCCCACCAAGACCCTGCTGCGCCCACCCGAGGTGCGCGCCGAGGCGGACGGGGCCGCCGGGGTCGGAGAGGCGGCCCTGGAGTGGCCCGCCCTGCGCGCCTACCGCGACCAGATGATCCGGCACCTGGACGACTCCCAGCAGGCGCAGGGCTACGAGGAACGCGGTGCCCTGGTCCTGCGCGGCGACGCGCGGATCGTCGGCCGCGACCCCTGGCGGGTGGCGGTCGGCGACGCCGAGTACACCGCCGACCACGTGGTGGTCTCCACGGGATCAGGGGTGCTGGTCCCGCCGATCGGGGGACTGGAGGACCTGGGCCCGGACGTGCTGTGGACCAACCGGGAGGCCACCACCCTTACCGAGATCCCCGGCAGCGCGCTGGTGGTCGGGGGCAGCGCGGTCGGCCTCGAACTGGGCCAGTTCCTGGCGCGGATGGGCACCCGCGTCACCGTGGTCCAGCGCGGACCCCGGCTGCTGGACCGTGAGGAACCCCGGCTGTGCGAGCTGATCAGCGACCAGTTCGAACGGGACGGCACCACGGTGCACCTGGGCAGCCAGGTCACCTCCGTGACGAGGGACGGCGACGGAGTCCTCGCCGTGCTGTCCGGCGGTGAACGGGTTCGGGCCGACGTGATGGTCCTGGCGACCGGGCGGGTGCCCCGGGGCGACCAGCTCGGTCTGGCGGAGCTCGGCGTCGAACTGGACGGAAAAGCCCTGCAGGTGGACGACCACTGCCGGGTCGCGCCCGGGCTGTGGGCCGCCGGGGACGTCACGGCCCGCTCGATGTTCACCCACGTGGCCAAGTACCAGGGGAGGGTGATCAGCGACAACGTCCTCGGTACCGACCACGTCGCCGACTACACCGGTGTCCCCCGGGTGGTGTTCTCCTACCCGGAGATCGCCGCCGTCGGCCTGACCTCCGAGCAGGCCCGGGACCGGGGGATCGACGTGGCCGCCTCCGAGACCGACCTGACCGCCGCGCTGGCCCGCCCCTGGACCATGGAGACCGACCCGCGCGGCTCGCTGGGGCTGGTCGCCGACCGCGAACACGGTGTGCTCGTGGGGGCCTGGGCGTTCGGGCCACAGGCCTCGGAGTGGATCCACACCGCCGCGCTCGCGATCCGCCTGGGCCTGCCGATCGCCGCCCTGCGTGACACCATCCCGCAGTTCCCGACCTTCAACGAGGGTTACCTGATCGCGCTGGACGCCCTGGACCTGTGAACCGGGTTCAGGACGCGCCGAGGGCGGCGGCCTCCTCGGCCTCCACACTCCGGTTCCACTCGGGCTTGGAGGCCTGCCAGCCGTCCTCGTCGCGGCCCAGTCGCCAGTAGCCGGAGACCGAGAGGTGCTCCTTAGGCAGGGCCAGCTCGACGCGGAGCAGGCGGCGCAGGTCACGGACGAAGTTCGCCTCGCCGTGCACGAAGGCCCGCACCTCCCCGGACGGGAACTCCAGCGCGCGCACGGCCGGGACCAGCAGCGACCCGGGAACGCCGCCGTCGCGGTGCAACCAGGTCACGCTCACGTCGGGGCGATCGGTGAGGTGCTGTTCCTCGGCCGCGTTGTCGACCTCGACGAACACGTGCGCGGGGCAGCCCTCGGGCAGGGCCTCGACGCTGGCGGCGATGGCGGGCAGGGCGCTCTCGTCCCCGGCCAGCAGGTGCCAGTCGGCCTCGGCGTCGGGGGCGAAACCACCGCCGGGGCCGAGGAGGCGCAGCCGGTCACCGGGGCGGGCGCCGGCGGCCCACACCCCGGCCAGGCCGACCTCACCGTGGTACACGAAGTCGATGGTCATCTCGTGGGTGGCGGCGTCCCAGGACCGCACGGTGAAGGTGCGGGTGACCGGCCACTCCGAGCGGGGGCGCTCGGCCCGGATCGCGTCGAGGTCGTAGGCGTCGGGGTCGCCCGGTCCCGGAGCCGGGAACAGCAGCTTGACGTAGCTGTCCGCCCAGCCGTTCGTTGCGAAGTCGGACAACCCCTCGCCGCCCATGACCACGCGCACCATGTGCGGGGTCAGCCGCTCCACACGCTCGACCCGTCCCGTGTGCACGGTCGTCCTTCTCGGACGCTCCTGCCGCTCCGTCACGACGCCCCCTCCGTTTGGGTTAGGTAAACCTAACTGACACACATTAGGGTGCCGTGACGGCACCGGGCAAACCGGGGCGGGACTCAGTCCCCGGACCACCCCTCCGGGCGGGTGAACGCACCGTGCAGGTCCACGTCGCGCTCGATGGCGCCCGCACGCAGGGCTGCCAGCCAGGCCGCGCCACCCGACGTGCTCCCGGCCAGGAGCACCGGCGCACCGGTCCCCATGGTGAGCTTGTTCGTCAGCGCCTCCCTCACCGGACCCGAACGGGTGAGCACGCCCCCGGACAGGACCACCGGCAGGTGCTCTCCGGGAACCCGCACCTGGTGCACGGACTGCGCCAGGTGACCAGCGGCGGCGTTCACGATCACCACGGCCGCCGGGTCGTCGACCAGGAACGCCTCCGAGACCAACGGCGCGAGCTCGGCGAGACTGATCGGCGGGGCCGCGGTCAGGGTGCGCGCGAAGTTGCGGGCGTGCTCCTCGGGCCACTGGTCGGGGCCGCTCGGCCGCTGACCGGGGATGACCCGCTTGGCCACCGTGCGGGCCAGCGGGCTGAGTTCTCCACCGCGACTCAACTGGCGCGCGGTCTCCCGGGCCGCCTGGTGGCCGATCCAGAACGCCGAGCCCTCGTCGCCGATCAGCCAGCCCATGCCGTCCGCCGACCTGCTGCGGCTCCGGGCCTCGATCCGGGTGGCGATCGCCCCGGTCCCCGCGATGAGGATCGTGCCGTCGCGCTCGGAGGTCCCCGAGGCGAAGGCCACTGTGTCGTCGCCGGAGAACTCCTCACCGGTGGGGTTCAGTCCCGCCTTGACCAGCGCCTTGTCCAGCCGGGCGCGCACGCTGACATCGCGCAGTCCGGAGTACCCGGCCAGCCCGACCACTGTGGCGGCCACGGCGTCGCGCGCTCCGGGACCGGCCCGGTCCAGCGCGGATCCGATCGCCTCGGTCAGTCGTTCCGCGGCCACCTCGGGGCCGTGCGTGTTGGGGTTGGCGCCCCCGGCCCTGGCCTCGCCGAGGCGCTCGCCGGTCAGGGTGGTCACCAGGGCACGGGTGGTGGTGCCCCCCGCGTCCACCCCGACGACCAGCGTGGGGGAGGGGGAGGGGGAGGGGTTTCGTCGTGTCGTCACGACCAGAGCGTGCCCCACCCCCGCCCGCCTTACTCACACCGCACCCCACTACGTCGGAGGAGGCCCACACCACGCCCAAAACCAGTGGCCGCGGCTTCGTGACCACTGGTAAGCCTGAGCCATGAGCGACAAGACGAGGGCGGACTCCTCCGCACCGAACCAGGGCTGGACCGTGCGCCACACCGACGCGGAGGAATTCGCCCAGGCGGCCAGGGTCTTCGGACAGAGCCTGCTGTTCCCGGAGGACGTCGACAACCTGCTGGAGCGGATGAGACCGCTGCACGACGAGGTGGGCTACGAACGGGCCCTGATCGCCGTGGACGAGGCCGAGGGCGAGGTCATCGGCACCGCCAACCACTTCCCCTTCGAGATGACCATGCCGTCCGGCCGCGTTCCCGTGGCCGGGGTGACCGGCGTGGGAGTGTGGCCCACCCACCGTCGCCGGGGAGTGCTCAGCTCCCTCATGCGACGCCAGCTCGCCGACGTCCATGCGGCGGGCGTGCGCTACGCCGCGCTGTGGGCCTCCGAGGGGGCCATCTACGAGCGCTTCGGCTACGGCAACGCCTGCACGGAACTGGAGACGGCCCTCACCCGCCCCTACGGCGCTCTGCGCGCCGACGCGCCCCGGGACCCGGACCTGCGCGTGGTGCTGCGCGAACCAGAGCGGGTGCGTACCGACCTCGAACGCGTGCACGAGGCCGTCTGTGAGGTCCAGGTCGGCCAGTTCCGACGCACCAGGCCCTGGTGGGACCGCGCGCTGTTCGACGGCCCCGCCCGGCGGGGTGACAAGGCTCCGCTGATGGCGGCCGTCGTGGGCGGCCCGGACGGCCCCCTCGGCTACGCCCTCTACCGGGTCAGGGCCAGGTGGGAGGAGGACGGCGCCCAGGGGGAGGCGCACGTCCAGGAGATCACCGCCACCACCCCCGCCGCCTGGGCCGCCCTCTTCGAGCACCTGTTCAGCCGGGACCTCGTCGCCAAGGTGTACTTCCCGTTCCTGCCCGTGGACTGCCCGCTCCACCACCTCCTCCCGGACCGTGGCCGTGCGGTGGCCAAGCACTCCACCTCCCTGTGGGTGCGGCTGGTGGACCTGGCCGGAGCCCTCTCCGAGCGCCCCTACGCGGCGCCCTTCGAGGGGGTCGTGGCCGTCACCGACCGCTACGCGCCGTGGAATGCCGGACGGTGGCAGATCAAGGCCGACACCGACGGCGCCCGCGTGGAACTCACCGACGCCGACCCGGACCTGTCCCTGGACGTGTCACATCTCGGGGCCGCGCACCTCGGCCAGACCACGCTCACCAGCTTCCTGCGCGCGGGTCTGATCACCGAGCACACCCCGGGCACCGTGGCCCGCCTGGACACGGCCCTGCACCGGATCGACGCACCCTTCTGCGGGGTCATCTTCTAGAGGGTCGATGAGATACGGGTGCCCTGGTCGAGAGAACAGCACGCCGGGGCACCCGTCATCCGCCTGGGTGGCGAGCCGCGGGTCGTCCCTGTTCACCGGCCCGAAGATCCCGGTGCCGGGCAGTGACCCGAACGGTGTCGGGGACGAACCCGGGACGGTTCACGGACAGCGGGCCCGATGCCGCAGGGGCCGAAGATCTGGCCCATCGAGGTGAACCTCCGCGCCACGGTCCCTTCCTTCGTTGGCCCGGGCAACCAGGCCCCGGGCGACTCGCGGACTGCCTCGCCTTGAGGTCAAGGCGAGGTGTTGTTGCAGGTCAAAGTGTTTTCATGCGTGTGTGGTGGGGGAACTCTGGGGCTGAGGGAACCCCGGAACGACCTCTGAGGAGACCGATGCGCCGCATCATCACCGTGTTCGCCCTGATCACTGCCCTGACGGTCGGGCTCTGCGCCCCGGCCACCGCCGCCGGATCTCTCATCGGGATCGGGGTCGGGGGCAGCCTCGTCGGCCTGGTGAGTGATCCCATCAACGTCAGTCTCTGACCCGAACGCGTCCTGCGCGCGCAACGGTGAAAGGGGCCCAAGCGAGTAAGTAACGTGTGGCCCCGGGGCCGGTTCACCCTTCACCTGTTTGTGTCAGGCCCTCGCCTCGTCCAGCGTGGCCACCAATCCTGTCCCCACAGCATCCACGTGTGGTGCCGATGCGTTCGACACGGCCTTCTTCCGGCCCGAGGCCCCCTTCCGCGACCAGGGCTTCTGACGTGGACCCTTGCAGGGGACGCGAGTCGGCCTCCATCGCGGGGAACGGGCATGGCACGATCGGGGTGGACTCCGTAGCCGAACACCGGGGAGAGCGATGACCGCCAGTGGCGTACTCCAGGGCGAGTACGAGCCGAGTTCGTCGAAGTTCGTCCGAGACCAGGTGGAGCTCTACGAGCGCACCGGTGGTCAGGAGGGCGACACGCTGATGGACACCGGGATGCCGGTGATCATCCTGAGCACACGCGGCCGCAGCAGCGGCAAGGTCCGCAAGTCCGCCCTCATGCGGGTGGAGCACGACGGCGCCTACGCGGTGATCGGCTCCCAGGGCGGGGCGCCCCAGGACCCCGCGTGGGTGGCCAACCTGCGCGCGGCCCCCGACGAGGTCGCACTCCAGGACGGCCCCACCCCCTTCGCCGCCCGTGTTCGTGAGGTCCAGGGCGAGGAGCGGCAGCGGTGGTGGGACCGGGCGGTGGAGGCCTACCCGCCCTACGCCGACTACCAGAAGAAGACCGACCGGGTCATCCCCGTGTTCGTGGTCGAACGAACCGACTGACTCCGGGCCGGTGCCCCTGCCTGAGGGGCACCGGCTTCTCAGGTCAGTGCGCTGACCAGGCGGTCCACGTCCTCATCCGTGTTGTACAGGTGGAACCCCACCCTGAGCCGACCGTCCCGGACGGCGGCGGCGATCCCCGCCTCACCGAGGCGTTCGGCGGTCCCCTCCGGAACGGGGAGTGACACGATCGCCGAACCGGTGCCCTCCAGTCCCATCGCGTCGCGGAACCGGTCGGCCAGGGCGACGTCGTGCTCGTGCACCGTCTCCGGTCCGACCTCCGTGAGCAGGTCAAGGCCCGGTGCCAGACCGATCCACGCGGGCCACACGGGGGCCAGGTCCAGGCGTCGCGCCCCGGCGGCCAGCCGCAGCGGCCCACCGTAGAGCGCGTCCCACGGCTCCGCTCCCGCGTACCAGCCGGGCGCCAGGGGAGAGAGTTCGGCCAGGGCCTCGTCGGTCCCGGTGAGGAAGGCCGCCCCGCGCGGTCCCAACAGCCACTTGTAGGTGCTGCACACGACGTAGTCCACGCCGTCCAGGGGAACGGGCAGCCACCCCGCCGACTGGCTGGTGTCGAGCAGGAGGCGGGCACCGTGGTCGGCGCACGCGGTGCGCAGATCCTGGAGCGGGGCGATCAGCCCGGTGGCCGACTGCACGGCCGCGACCGCCACCAGGGTGGTGCTCGGGCCGATCTCTTCGGGCAGACGGTCCAGCGGCACCTCGCGGACCCGGACGCCGTCCTTCTGCCTGGTCATCAGGGGGAAAACCACTGAGGTGAACTCCCCCTCGGCGAGCAGGACCTCCGAGCCGGGCGGCAGGCTGGCTGCGACCGTCCCGACGAACTGCGAGGTGTGGGTGCCCACGGCGACTCGGTCGGCGTCGACCCCCACCATCCGCGCGTACGTGGAGCGCGCGGCGTCGACGACCCCGTCGACTGAACCGGGGGAGAACCGCCCGGAGGCCACGTCCTGGAGGTTGCGCTCCAGGTCCTGCCGGGCCCGGTGGGTCAACAGGCCGTGGGTGGCGGAGTTGAGGTAGGTGCCCTCGGGCGAGAACTGGCTCTGGGCCTGCTTGAGGCGCCTGCGTGCGGTCTGGTCCATGTTCCGCATGCTCACAGGCGGCGTGGGGCGGGACAAGGGCCACTTCACCGTGATTGGACTCTTTCCGCCGCCGCGTTCAGCCCGGGGCACCGACCTGTTCCCTCAGGCGGGCGAGCCACTCCGTGCCCCACCGGCGGCCGTCGGGGAACTGGTCCTCCCGGTCCCAGCGCCAGGCCGTGATCATCGCCAGCACGAGGAGTCGGCACGCGCGCAGCAGTTCTGGGTCGGCACCCGGGTAGTGGGCGGCGACCTCGTCGGGGGCGTGGGCCAGGTCGAACTCCACCGGCCCCCGGCAGCAGGTCTCCAGGTCGACGAAGAGCGGTCCCTCGGCGGTGGCGAGCAGATTGCCGGGGTGCGGCTCGCCGTGCAGGAGCTGTTCCGGTGCGCCGTGCCCGGTGACCTCTCGTTCGAGGTCGTCCAGGGCCCGAGCGAGCAGCGCCCGGTCCGGCGCGGTCAGTTCCGGGGTGCGGTCACGGTCGGCGACCAGTTCCCGCGCCCGGGCGACGCGGTCGGTGAACCTGGGCGAGGGGTGGTCGACCGCCGGCATGCCGTGGTGCAGACGGGCGAGCGCGTCGGCGTAGTCGGGTGCGGGAACCTTCGTGGCGGGTACCGGCGCGTGGTGGGTCCACAGCGTGACCTCGAAGCCGTCGCGTTCGTGGACGCCGGGGGTCACGCGGGGGTCGAGCGCGGCCACGGGGCTCCCGGTGGCCGCGAGCCACAGGGCGAGTTCGACCTCGAACCGCGCCACGCCGTGCTCCGCCGGAGCCACCCGAGCCAGGACGTCGCAGGGCAGCAGGCGCAGGGTGAGCCTGTTCGAGTCGTGGAGGACGACCGCTTCGTCGGCGTCCAGGCCAAGGGAGTTGGCGACGGAGTTGGCGGCGGCCACCGCCCGCCCGAACCGCGGCTCCCGCATGTGGTGGGTCCTCTCTACGTGCCGTTCCGGCCTGCTGGGGGAGGGGTCAGTTGCGGAACTTGGCCTGCGCGTCGGTGGACCCGGCCATCAGCTTGTTGAGCAGGCGGACCAGCTCGCGGCGCTCCTCGGGTTCGAGGGCCTCCGCCCAGGCGCTCTCCCGGCGGTTGTGGGCGCGGAAGACCCCCAGGATCGCCCCGTACCCGGACTCGGTGAGGCTGAGCTGGAGGGCGCGGCGGTCGTGCGTGGCGCGTTCGCGGGTGAGTAGGCCGTCGCGTTCGAGGGTGTTGAGCAGGGCGGACAGCGCGGCGCGGCTCATGCCGGAGATCTCGGCGGTGGTCTTGGCCTCCATGGGGCCGGCCAGCCAGAGGGCGAAGAGCACCCGGAACCCCGGCCAGGTCCATCCCCGGGGACGGTGGACGGAGGACTCCAGGTCGTAGACGACCATGCTCGTCGCCCTGTTGAGGGTCAGGACCATGCGCATGGCCTCGGCGTTGACCGTGGGGAGTTCCCGTTCGGCCTTGTGCACCGCGTAGTCCACGAACGACCAGAAGGTGAGCTCGTCGGGGGGTGCCGTGTTGTGAGTCACGCCGACCAGCCTAGTACGGGGCGGGTTCGGTGTTCCTCCCGTCGTGACTTCTCCGTCGTCCCCCGGTCGCCCTCCGTTGAGGGAGATTCGGGCCGTGACATGACGGGCACGGTGGGTAGCCTGGTGGGGTGATCTGCATCACCACCCTGGTGGACGTGGGCCTCTTGGCCCTGTGGCGTGGAGCACGTTATGGTCTGGTTCATCAAACGTTTGATCATTTGGGGGCGGCGGCAGTCGCCCGCGACGAGTGAAGGGTCTGACCATGGCAGCCAAGCCGTTCGCCTCATCCGCCGACACCGAGGTCAAGGAGCAGACCCTGGAGGTCCTGGCCGACGGCGTCTACGCCCTCACCGCCGAAGGGGACCCCAACGTGGGCGCCATCGAGGGGGAGGACTTCGTGGTGGCCTTCGAGGCCCTGGCCACCCCCACCGCCGCCAAGGAGTGGCTCGCCAAGCTCCGCGAGCACACCGACAAGCCCATCCGCTACCTGGTGCTCTCGCACTACCACGCGGTCCGCGTCCTGGGCGCCAGCGCCTTCGACGCCACCGTCATCCTCACGCACGAGCTGACCCACGAGCTCATCCGCGAGCGCGGCAAGGAGGACTGGGCCAGCGAGTTCGGCCGCATGCCGCGCCTGGCCAAGGACGCCGACTCCGTCCCCGGCCTGACCTGGCCCACCCAGACCTTCGCCGACCGCACCACCATCGACCTCGGCGGCGACCGGGGCGAACTGGTCCTGGAGTACTTCGGCCGGGGCCACACCGAGGGCGACATCGTCGCCTGGCTGCCCAAGCAGAAGATCCTCTTCGCCGGGGACCTCGTCGAGGCCCAGGCCGCCCTCTACACCGGCGACGCCTTCCACAGGGACTGGGCCGGCGCCACCCTCGACCGCGTCAAGGCCCTCGGTGCCGAGATGCTCGTGGGCGGGCGCGGCGCCGTGAGCCGGGGCCGCGAGGAGGTCGACGCCGCCATCGAGCAGACCCGCAACTTCCTCGACGTGATGATCCGCGAGGTCGGCGCCGTCCACGAGCGCGGCGGCACTCTCAAGGAGGCCTTCACCGCCACCCACGCCGCCTTGGTCGACGACTACGGCCACTGGCCGATCTTCGAGCACTGCCTGCCCTTCGACGTCTCGCGCCTGTGGGACGAGTTCTCCGGCGTCGAGCGCCCCGTCATCTGGACCGCCGAACGCGACCGCGAGGTCTGGGCCCAGCTCCAGGGCTGACCGGCTCGGGGCCACCACCCGGCTTCCACCCACGACCGCGCCCGCACGGGGCGCCCCACGAACGGAGTCCACCATGCGCCCCCCTGCGCCCCGCACCCCCGCCGACACCGGCACCGACCCCGTCCTGGTGCTCGGCGCGGGACCGGTCGGACAGACCGCGGCCCTGCTGCTGGCCCGCCGTGGGGTCCCCGTGCTGGTCGTCGACAGCCGCCCCGAACGCGACGCCGTCGGCTCCAAGGCCATCTGCCAGCAACGCGACGTCCTCGACGTCTGGGACTGGCTCGGCGGCGGAAGGATCATCGAGGAGGGGCTGACCTGGGACACGGCCCGCACCTTCTACCGTGACCACGAACTGTTCAGCGTGCGCCTGCCCGACCCCGGCGCCTCGTCCCTGCCCTCCTTCGTCAACATCTCCCAGTCCCGCACCGAGGAGGTCCTCGACGAACTCCTGGCCGAGGCGGGGGTCCGAACCAGTTGGGGCCACGAGGTCACCGGAATCGAGCAGGACGCCGACGGGGTCACCGTCGAGTGCGTCACCCCGCGGGGGACGGTGCGTCTGCGCGGAACCCACGCCCTTGCGTGTCTTGGCGCCCACGGCGGAGTGGTGCGCCGGGACCTGGGCCTGGACTTCTCCGGCACCAGCTTCGACGACCGCTTCCTCATCTGCGACATCCGCGCCGACCTCGGCGACTGGACCCGCGAACGCCGCTTCTACTTCGACCCCGAGTGGAACCCCGGCCGTCAGGTCCTCATCCACCCCTGCCCCGACTCGGTCTTCCGCATCGACTGGCAGGTCCCCTCCGACTTCGACCTCGCCGCCGAGGAGTCCAGCGGGCGCCTCGACGCCCGCATCCGGCAGATCATCGGGGACACCCCCTACGAGATCGTGTGGCACTCGGTCTACCGCTTCCACACCCGGGTCACCGACCGCATGCGCGCGGGACGCGTCCTGCTGGCCGGGGACAACGCCCACCTGGTGGCGCCCTTCGGAGCGCGCGGCCTCAACTCCGGGGTCCAGGACGCCGAGAACGCCGCCTGGAAGCTCGCCTACGTCCGCGACGGCTGGGCGGGGGAGGACCTCCTGGAGAGCTACCACACCGAACGCCACGCGGCCGCCCTGGAGAACGCCGACGTCACCAGCGCCACCATGCGCTTCCTCGTGCCCCGGGACGACGTTGAGCACGAGCGGCGCGTCAGCGTCCTGGAGCGCGCGGTCACCGACGCCGCGGCCCACCCGGACGTGGACTCCGGGAGGCTGGCCGAACCGTTCTGGTACACCGACTCCGCGCTGACCACCGCTTGCCCCGAACGCCCCTTCGGCGGCCGTCCACCGCGCGGGCTGGCCCCCGCGCCCTGCCCCGGCGTGATCCTGCCCGACGCCCCCGTGAGCGTGCCCGGACGCCCCGAACTCGCCCGCCTGCGTCCCCTGCTGCGGGAGGGACTCACCCTGCTGCTCGGCGAGGGCGCCGAACGCTCCACCGTGCACGCCGTCGCCAAGGGCGCCACGCGGGCGCCCGTCACCACGCTGCACCTCGACGAGATCGACACGACCGGTGCCCTGCGCCGCGCGCTGGAACCCCTGCCCGGGCAGGTCTGGCTGGTGCGCCCCGACGCCCACGTCGCCGCCGTCGTCCCGGGTGAGGACGCCGACGCCGTCCGCGTGGCGGTCCGCACGGCGCTGGGACACCCGGCCGCCGACACCGTCCCCGCATAAGGGCGCCGCTCCCGACGGACCACCGGACCCAACCAAGGAGGAAGACCGGAGATGGCCTACTACCGCAAGGTCGGCGAGGTGCCCCGCACCCGCCACACCCAGCACCACAACCCCGACGGCGGCCTGTACTACGAGGAGCTGATGGGGGAGGAGGGCTTCTCCGCCGACTCCTCGCTCCTCTACCACAAGGCCATCCCCTCGGCGATCGTCGACGCCGCCGAGTGGGAGGTCGCCGACCAGTCCCTGCGCCGCAACGCCCCGATGGTGCCGCGCCACCTCAAACTCCACGACCTCTTCCAGGGCGAGGAGTGGCGCACCAACGACGTCGTCGAGTCCCGCCGCCTCGTGCTGGGCAACGGTGACGTGCGCATCTCCTACGTGGTCGCCGGATCCCCCTCGGAGCTCTACCGCAACGGCATCGGCGACGAGTGCGTGTACGTCGAGTCCGGCACCGCCCGGGTGGAGACGGTCTTCGGCGTGCTGGAGGTCGGCCGGGGCGACTACGTCATCCTGCCGCGCGCCACCACGCACCGCTGGGTGCCCACCGGGGACGAACCGCTGCGTGCCTACGTGGTCGAGGCCAACAGCCACATCGCCCCGCCCAAGCGCTACCTGTCGCGCTACGGCCAGCTGCTGGAGCACGCCCCGTACTGCGAGCGCGACCTGCGCGGCCCCGACGGACCCCTGGTCGTCGAGGGGGAGAACGTGGACGTGCTCATCAAGCACCGGGGCGACGGTCCGGGCGGGATCTCCGGCACCCGCTACACCTACCCCACCCACCCCTTCGACGTGGTGGGCTGGGACGGCTGTCTCTACCCGTACGTGTTCAACGTCGACGACTTCCAGCCCATCACCGGCCGTATCCACCAGCCGCCGCCCGTGCACCAGGTGTTCGAGGGCCACAACTTCGTCATCTGCAACTTCGTGCCGCGCAAGGTGGACTACCACCCGGGCGCCATCCCGGTGCCGTACTACCACTCCAACGTGGACTCCGACGAGGTCATGTTCTACTGCGGCGGCGACTACGAGGCCCGCAAGGGCTCCGGGATCGGTCAGGGCTCCATCTCCCTGCACCCCGGCGGCCACTCGCACGGTCCGCAGCCCGGCGCCTACGAGCGCAGCGTGGGCGCGGAGGCCTTCGACGAACTCGCGGTCATGGTGGACACCTTCCGTCCGCTGGACCTGGGCGAGGGCGGCGCCGCCGTCGACGACGGCAGCTACGCCTGGACCTGGGCCAAGGGCCAGCGGGCGCGGCGGGAGCAGGCATGACCGAGCCCCGCCACACCCTCTACGGGACCCTGTTCGACGACGCCGCGCTCTTTCCGCCCGGCAACGCGCCCATGGGTGAGGCGATCCCGGCGCACCGGGCGCACCGGGACTCCCGCAGGGCGCCCTACGTGGGACCGTTCCTGGTGGCGGACGCCCGCCTGGCCGAGCTGCGCACGGTGCTCTCCCGGGACGACGGTGACCACGCTCCGCTCGCGATCGTCGTCACCGTCCCCGGCGGGGCCGAGGGTGTCGCGCCCGCGGTCGCGGCGGTGCGCTCCGACCCGGCCCTGTACCTCGCCGGTGTCGAGGTGGCGGCCGCCCCCGGAAGGTCGGCCACCACCGCCCACAGCCTGGTCAGCGCGCTGGGGCCCGACACCGACGGCTACGTGGAGGTCGCCCGGGGCGGGGACGCCGCCGCCGACGTCGCGGCCCTCGCCGGAACCGGCGCCCACGCCAAGTTCCGCACCGGGGGCCTCACCCCCGAGGCGCACCCCGACGAGGACGAACTCGCCGCCCTCCTGGACGCCGCCGTCACCGCGGGGGTGCCCTTCAAGTGCACCGCCGGGCTCCACCACGCGGTCCGCCACACCACCCCGGAGGGCTTCGAACAGCACGGATTCCTCAACGTGCTGCTCGCCACCCACGCCCTGCTCACCGGAGGGGGCGAAGGCGTGGCAGTGAAGGTCCTCGCCGACCGGGACGGACCCGCCCTGGCCAGCCGCGCCCGGGAGCTCACCCCCGCCGAGGCAACCCGGGTCCGGGCGAGCTTCCGCTCCTTCGGCACGTGCAGCATCGCCGAGCCCCTGGAGGACCTCGTCGTCCTCGGGGCTCTCCACGCCTGACCACACCCACTCGCAGAAAGCACCACTCCATGCCCGACAGCTGGCTCGACATCGCCCCGGACTCGCAGTTCGGCCCGGCCACCCTGCCCTACGGGGTCTTCTCCACCGAAGGCGACCCCGCCACCCGCGTGGGTGTGGCCATCGGCGGGCACGTCCTGGATCTCGGGGCCCTCGCCCGCGCCCTCGACGCCCCCTTCGCCGCAGCCGTCTCCGGGCCCGACCTGGACGCCCTCCTGGCCGCCGGGCGCCCCGTGTGGGAGCAGGTCCGCGCCGCGCTCACCTCGTGGGTCACCGACCCCGCGCACGAGGCCGCCGTGCGCCCGCACCTGGTGGACCGCGCCGCCGTGAGCCTGCACCTGCCGTTCACGGTCGCCGACTACGTGGACTTCTACGCCTCGGAGCACCACGCCACCAACGTGGGGCGCATCTTCCGCCCCGAGCAGGAACCGCTCACCCCCAACTGGAAGCACCTGCCCATCGGCTACCACGGTCGGTCGGGCACGATCGTGGTCTCGGGCACCGACATCGTCCGTCCCACCGGCCAGCGCAAGCCTCCGACGGAGCCCGTCCCGGTGTTCGGGCCGTCGGTGCGCCTGGACATCGAGGCGGAGGTGGGATTCGTCGTCGGTACGCCGAGCCCCATGGGGGAGCGCGTGGCGGTGGACGACTTCGCCGACCACGTGTTCGGGGTGTTCCTGCTCAACGACTGGTCCTCCCGTGATCTCCAGGCCTGGGAGTACGTTCCGCTGGGCCCGTTCCTCGGGAAGTCGTTCGCCACGTCGGTCTCCCCGTGGGTGGTGCCCGTCGCCGCCCTGGAGTCCGCCCGGGTCGAGCAGCCCGCCCAGGACCCCGAGCCGCTGCCCTACCTGCGGGGGTCAGGGCCGTGGGGCCTGGACCTGCGCCTGGAGGTGCGGCTCAACGGGCACCTGGTCTCCACGCCGCCGTTCTCCGAGATGTACTGGACCGCCGCGCAGCAGCTCGCGCACATGACCGTCAACGGCGCCTCCCTGCGTACCGGTGACGTGTACGCCTCCGGGACCGTCAGCGGCCCCGAGCCGACCCAGCGCGGCTCCTTCCTGGAACTCACCTGGTCCGGGAAGGAGCCGCTCCGGTTGCCCGACGGCACGGAGCGCACCTTCCTCGAGGACGGTGACGAGGTCACCATCACGGCCACCGCGCCCGGACCGGACGGCACGAGGATCGACTTCGGAGAGGTCACCGGCCGTATCCTCCCGGCGAGGTAGCACGGCGCGGGATGAGGGGCGGCGGGTCCGAGGGGCCCGCCGCCCCTTCTCCTCGTAGCGGTGACGGTGCGGTCCTTGCCAGAGGCGCCACTCCGAGCCTACTTTGGTGAGTAAGTACTTACTACCGGAGGAACCCATGCCCCCCACTCCAACCGGAACGCGTCCCCGCGTCGTCGACGCCCTCATCGCCGGGGTCGTGCTCGCGATCGAACTCCTCGACGCCTACGGCTCCCTGGACGGCGAACCGCTGAACCCCGTCGACGGCTGGAACACGGCACAGCACACCGAACCGTGGGCCTTCGCCTTCGTGGTGGTGGGCTGCGCCGCGCTCTTCTGGCGCCGGACGCATCCGGTCGCCACCCTCACGGTCACGGCCACCGCCTACACCGCCTTCGTCCTCAGCGACTTCGAACTCGGGATGTTCCTGGCCCCGATGGTCGCCCTCCACACCGTCGCCGCAGTGGGCTCCGGGCGCCTGCCCGCCCTGCTCGCCGGGCTGGCGTGCACGTCCGCGTCCGCGTGGTGGCTGTACACTCGTGCCTCGGACATCACCGACCCCGGAGCCGGTGTGCTCGCGTGGGTCGCCTTCGGATCCGTCATCCTCGTCTTCTTCGTCGGGTCCTACGTCACGGGGGAGCTGGTGCGTTGCCACCGCCTGCTGTCCTCGTACGGCGACGCGGGAACGGCACCGGAGAAGACACGCTGGGAGACGGATGGACGAGCTGCCCGGGAAGCGGCGCCGCGCGACCGCTGAGGAGACGCGTGAGCGCATCCTGGACAGCGCGGCCGAGGTTCTGCGCCGTTCCGGACTGGCGCAGGCCAGGACCAAGGAGATCGCGCGGGTCGCCGGCTACTCCGAGGCGACCCTGTACAAGCACTTCGACGACAAGACCGACCTGCTGTTGGCGGTCATGCGCCACCGGTTTCCCCCCTTCGTCGACGTGCTCGCGGAACTGCCGACCCGGGTGGGACACGGTCAGGTGCGCGAGACCCTCACCGAGGTGACGGCAAAAGCGGTCCGGTTCTTCGAGCACGGCTCCCCGCTCCTGGGTTCCCTGTTCGCGGATCCGGAACTCCTCCGGCGCCACCGCGAGAACATGCTCCAGCGCGGCGCCGGTCCGTTCAACGTCAACCGGGCCCTGGCCGACTACCTCAGGGCCGAACGCGACCTCGGGCGGATCCGGCCGGACACCGACCCCGAAGCGGTGTCGTCCCTCCTCGTCGGAGCCTGTTTTCAACGGGGCTTCTTCGAGGCCTTCTCCGGTGGCCTGGAGGGCTTCCCCCCGGTCGAACGGTTCACGGCCGACCTGGTGGCGGCGGCGCTTCCCCACGGACCCGGCGAACCTTCCTAGGCCGACCATTCCGGAGGAGGCCCGGATTCACCCTGAGGGAATCCCGGGCGGCGTTCCTTTCTGCGTGCACCGGTTGCGGGATCCGGGTTCCGCCAACCTATTTCCCTGAACAACGCACAGGGTTCACCCGGGCCGCCGGATTCGGTTGAGTCCGTTGTGGATCGCCCGTGGAGCCCACAGACCCCTGACCGGGGGGTGTATTCACACCGGCGATGTGGCTCGTGTCCGGCGCCGAACTCCGCGTTCGCGCGGCGCCGGGCCGTCCACGGCAATTCCCCCCGATCGCACGAATCCTGGTGGCGGTCCCGGATATCGGGGTCGTGTTGTACTGCTCTTTCCGGCAGTGAAGCATGGAGAACGG
This sequence comes from Nocardiopsis sp. SBT366, assembly GCF_001083815.1. NCBI lineage: Bacteria > Bacillati > Actinomycetota > Actinomycetes > Streptosporangiales > Nocardiopsidaceae > Nocardiopsis > Nocardiopsis sp. SBT366. The sequence continues at coordinate 22,164 of NZ_LAVM01000034.1, forward strand.
ACTACGGGTGCGTTCCCGCGGTGTCGGAGCGTTGGGTGGGAGGCCGCGTCGGTGTCATCGCCCCCGCTAACGCGTGCCGGGTCTTCGCGCGGTGCTCCCCGACACGGCGTTCTCCGCTCGGCTGGTGCCAAGAGCCTGGAGTGGGACGCCACCCCGCTGATCGACGCTCCGGGCAACGTCGTCGGACCCTGGGGCTGGAACGGGGCTCTATGCCGCGCTCACCCGATGCACCCGGGAGCTGAACCAGATCCGGGTGAAATGGGCCTTCGCGAAATGGGGCGAGGTTCGCATTTCACTCTGATCGCGTCTGCGGATTCGAGATAAAACCCGCGAACTCCTGTTCGACTCGCTAGCGTGGGTCACGACAAGAAAGACCCGACCCGGTGCGACAACACCAGGTCGGGTCGTGGCCGACGCCTGCACAAACAGGTTGGTCGACTGAGCCACCCCACCCCTCTAACAAGGAAGGCGACTCATCATGGAGTCTAACGCCTCGCCCCCCTCCGGCACCTCCGAATCTTGCAACCTGGTCGGGTTCGTTCCGCCGCGCAAACGCCCCCAAGGCGCCCTCAAGGGGATCGGCTTCATTCTCGCCATCTGGGTCCAGCAGGTCTTCCGCAGGGGAGTGCTGCCCACCCTGCGCTCGTTACCCGCCCTGATGGCCATCGCGGACGTGGTGGACGCCGACGGGCGGTGGTGCTACTTCCTGCTGGAGAACCTGGCCGAACGCTCCGGCGGCACCCTCAGCGTCAGCAGTCTCAAGCGAGCCATCGACGACCTGGTCGAGGCCGGTGTGGTCCGCAAGCTGGACCGCTCGGAGACCATCGCGTTCTTCGACCGGGACATCGCCCGGGGCCGTTCGTCCCATCACCTGCCGTGTGTCCTGGAGCTCCTGGTTCCCGCCGAGGATTATCCCGATCCGGTGCTGGAGGAGATCAACGCCTGCCGGGCCCGGTTGGGGGAGGAGCCCCTCACCCCGAAGACCCGGCCGTCGTTGAGGGGCCGCCGTACCCCAGCTCAGGTTGAGCCCACCCCCAGTTCAGATCGACCCACAGACCGTTCCCCTGGGAACGGTTCTGATGAGGGGGTGGGCGATTCCGTCCGTGGCACCTCAGGCACAGGTGAACAAAAGGGACAAAGGCCCAGGGGTGGATGGTTGGAGATGATCGCCCATATTCCCGCTGCGCTGCTCACCGACCCGGTGACGGATCGGAACCGGTTGGCGCGGTCGGTGGAGAGACTCCTGCGCCAGGGGCTGGGTGTGGCCGACATCAGGGTGCTGCTCTCGGGGGCGGAACGCTTACGGCGTCCCTTCCCCGCGCTGATGCGGCGGTTGTGCGACATGCAAGCCGCACGCGCGTTCCTGGACGGTGCGCTGGGCCGAGGGATCGCCGGGGCGGAGGCCTCCCCACCCGCGTGGCCGGTGGCGGACGACGCCGACCCGTTCGCCCGTCCGGAACGGTTCCTGGTCGACGGCCAGGGAAGAGCCGCTGGTACCTGCCCCCACCATCCGACCGTGCGCAACACCCCCGGCGGTACCTGCGTGATCTGCGGACGGCTCTGCCGCTCGGTGCCGGACGAACTCGTGCACGAGCCTAAGCCGAAGCCCGCCGTCGATCCGGCCGCACCCTCCCCGGCGGTGCAGCAGGCCGCCCTGGACCCGAAGCTGTGGGAGCGGATGACCGCCTCACTCGGTGAAGGCGACCTTTCTCGGGTTCCGTCGCAGAATGACGGCCCCCGAAAGGGCTTCGGATCCGGAATCTCTCCCAGGAGCAGGACCGTTATCGACAACGCACGCGATCGGCTGCGAGGTCAGAGCACTTCGGAGAGGTCGTCGCTTCGGCAGTCGAGCGGGCGGAGACTCGTCAGGGCGTGACAGGGGATGGCCGCTGGCGTGCTGCTTCAAATTGGAGATGCGGCGATAACGCCCCGCGTTTGCGCAGTTCCTTTTCTGTGACCACCGCGGAGATGGGTCGAAGCTGGGTTCAAGCGGGGCGCGGGCTGTCCGAGCGCTATTGTTCTCGCATGAGTAGTGAAGTAGCCACGTTCTCCGGAGTCTTCGCGGCTCTATCCGTGCTGGCAGCGGTCGTCTCTCTTTGTCTTTCCATACGGGCTCACGCCCTGGCCGTCAGAGCCGAGAAACGGGCCACGGCAGTCGCGCGTACCTGTCATGTGGATCTCCAGCTCACCCCTGGTTACGAAGGAGACTGCTCCTCCAATGCCCGCGGTACCAGGTGGGGCCGAATCACCAACCACGGTGACGAAGTCGCGCACAAGGTCACCATCGACAGGCGTGCCACCGATCTTGCTGTGGGCAACTTCGAGATCAAGGACCTGAACAAGGGCGACTGGCTGGAGTTCGAATTTAATCCTCCGTCCGTGAAACTTCCAGAGAGAAAGGGCTCAAGGGACTCGGCGGACGATTCACAGGACTATGTGGACCCTGGCATCTCCCACACGTTCGTTCTCACCTTCCAGCGTAACGAAGACCTCGGGGGTGGAACCCGCGAACGAACCTTCCGGTACGAGGACGTCTTTGGGGACCAGGGGAAGCCGCACGGGGGTGACGGAACGTAGGTGGCCTTGCCGCAGTGCTGCTCCAGGCCCCTCCTCGGACGGACGCCAGGAGTGGTCTGACCTGCGGCATAGATTGGACGCGTCGAGTGGGGGAGGGGAGACGTGATGGCTGAGACCACGGTGGACGAGGCGATGGCCGAGCTGGCCGGGCTGGAGGACGCCCGGATCCGTGAGGTGAACGCGCGGCACGGCGACGACCACGGGGTGAACCTGGGCAAGCTGCGCGCCGTGGCCAAACGGCTGGGGAAGCAGCAGGACCTCGCGGTGGAGCTCTGGCGGACCGGGGACGGCGCGGCGATGCTGCTCGCCCTCCTCGTCTGTCGGCCCCGGCAGTTCGGCCGAGACGACCTGGACGCGATGCTGCGCGAGGCGCGCACCCCCAAGGTGCACGACTGGCTGGTGAACTACGTGGTCAAGAAGGGCCCGCACGCCGAGGCGCTGCGCCTGGCCTGGTTCGGTGATCCGGACCCGGTGGTCGCGAGCGCGGGGTGGGCCCTGACCACCGAACGGGTGGGGAAGCGGCCCGAGGGCCTGGATCTGTCGGGGTTGCTGGACACCATCGAGGGGGAGATGGCCTCCGCCCCGGACCGGTTGCAGTGGGAGATGAACAACTGTCTGGCGCGGATCGGCATCGACCACGCCGAGTACCGGGAGCGGGCCGTGGGGATCGGTGAGCGCCTGGAGGTGCTCAAGGACTATCCGACCCCGCCGGGCTGTCTGACCCCGTTCGCGCCGGTGTGGATCAACGAGATGGTGCGTCGCCAGAAATCTACAAGGTAAAGGTGCGCCGACGTCGTGCATTTCGACAAGCACGGCGCTCTCGCTCCGAGAACAGAACCCTCCTGTGCCGAAAGACGTGACCAAGGGCCCACCGATCGGTCCGGGGTTCTGTTCGGAGGGGTTGTTCTCGCAGGTGATCGCGGTTCGCGCGGCCCGAGGCGTTGTGCGCGGCCCGGACCTCGTGTGTTGTTCCCCAGAGTCCCGGTCGGCGTCGACACGGCCCGGCCCTTCCCGTGCGCGTCTCGGTTGTGGCCGTCCCGGGCGTCCGTGCGCACCCTGAAGTGCCGATACGGCATTTCGCGCGGAACATGAAGGGAGGAACTCTACCTCAGGCGGCTCGGGGAGGGGCCTCGGTGTCGGTCGGGCCGGGGATTCGAAGCTTCGCAGTGAACCTAAAATCCTCCTATGGTGACCCTTTCCCCCGAAACCCCCGGAAACGAGACGCTCCGGCGACGTTTCCGTGTGCACGACGAGCGTCAGCTCTCCGCGCGCACCACCTTGCTGGAAGCGGACGACACCGAGACCGGCGACCCTGTCCGTGTGGAGCTGTTCGATGTCGGCGGCGCGGACGGAGCGGACCTGACCAGGAAGTTCCGGGAGCGCCTGCGGGCCTTCGAGGAACTCGGCCACCCGGTCCTCTCATCCGTCCTGTCCGGGGGGATGCGCGAGGGCACCGCGTACGCGGTCACCGAGCCCCACCACGGCGCCTGGGTGGACGACCTGATCGGTGAGCGCTTCCAGGAGAGAGTCTCCCGCCGCGAGGCGCTCGACATCGTCGACGTCCTGCTCGAAGCGCTGGAGGTCCTGCACGCACAGGGCCTGGTCCACGGGCACATCGGACCCCGGACCGTCACCCTGGCCGACGACGGCGGTGTCGGCCTCCTGCTCCTGACCGCCCCGACCGGCCCGGGCCGGGACGGGGCCGTCTTCGGCCCCGAGGACGACGTCGCCGCCGTCGCCACCCTGTTGGAGGCCATGGTCACCGGCACCGACGCCGAGGGTTCCCTCGCTGGGCGCGACGCCGTGGGCGGGGCGATCAGCGCCCTGGTGGCCCGGGGGAGCGACCCCGACCCCCGGCAACGCCCGGCCGACGCGGCCGAGTACCGCACCCTGCTCGGTCAGACCGTCCGATCCCTGCCCCCGGCCGAGGGCCGACACGTGGCACGTGTGGCCCCCGCCGACCGGGGAACCTCCGAGGGCACCTCGCCGCCTCGCCGCCGCACGCTGCTGTGGGCCGCCCTGGCCCTCGTCGTCGCCCTGGTCGGGGGAGCGGCGCTGTGGGCCCTCACCCAACAGGGCGCCGAGCCCGGCGGCGCGCTCATGCCCGACCTGGTCGGGCTCTCCCCCGCAGAGGCATCCGACCTTCTGGCGGAACTACCGGTTGCCCTGGAGGTCACCTACAGGGACGTGCGCAGCGACGACGTCGAGGCCGGGCTGGTCACCGCCTCCAGTCCGGAGAGCGGTCGCGAGCTGGGGGAGGGGGCCGAAGTCCGGTTGTCGGTGGCCGCGGGACCGCTGACCGTCCTGATGCCCGAGGTGGTCGGTTCCCTGGAACAGGACGCGCGCGAGGCCCTGGAAGAGGAAGGATTCACCGACGTCGAGGTCGTGCAGGAGCCGTCCGAGGGCCTGCCCGCTGGAACGGTCACCGAAAGTGACCCGCAGGAGGGCGAGACCGTTCCCCACGACGCCGCCGTGGTGCTCACCGTCGTGGAGGGCGTCACCGTTCCCGACCTGGTCGGCGGTTCCGAACAGGAGGCCGTCGACACGCTGGCCGAACTCGGCCTGGAGTCCCGGGTCGAGGACGCCGCCGAGTCCGAGCGGCCCTCGGGCGAGGTCGAGAGCCACACCCCCGGCCCGGGGGCCGTGGTCGATGAGGGCGCACTCGTGGTGCTCGTGATCTCCACGGGGCCGGAGGAGGACGAGGAGGAGGACGCCGGGCAGGAGGAGGACACGGGCACCGAGGACGATCGAGAGGAAGGGCAGGCCGCCGCTCCGCCGACCCAGGAGCACTCCGAGGAGCCCCGGCAGGAGGAGCAGGAGCAGGCCGCTCCCTGTACCTCCGGGGGCTGGTCCGAGGGCGCCACCTACCCGGAGGGCGCCCGTGTCGTGCACGAGGGCAAGGAGTACGAAGCCGCGTGGTGGAACTCGGAGAGTTCCCCCTCGGAGTCCAACGAGTGGGGTCCGTGGCGCCCGGTCACCTCGTGCTGACGGCTTCTGGCTCGGGCGCCACGGCCCCGACGAACTGAGCCCGTCTCCTGCCGCCGTCTACGCCCCTGGGCGGACGGGCGGCGGCTGACCGGCTCGGGGCGCGGGTCCCGCGTGTGCCGAGCACCCGGCCGCGCTCAGAAGTCCATGGAGGTCTCGGGCGCCATCCCGGAGCGGCGCGTGCCCGCCCGGACCCGGGACAGGTGCAGGTGTCGGCCGAGTCGGATGAGCGGCCGGACCAGCAGTTCCAGGCTGCCAGCGAGGAAGCACCAGGTTCCCGCGGTCATCAGGTCCTGGAAGAGGAACATGATGCTGCCCGCGATGAACCACAGCGCGATCAGGACGTCGTTGAGGATGCTGAACACCTCGTAACGCCGCCGGATGACGAGTTCGCGGTGACCGACCCGCACGGTCAGAGGCTGGTTGGGGTCACGCTCGCGCATTGCGGTTCCTCCGGCTCCGGGGTCCTGGCTCCATCCGCCATCATGCGGTCCCGAACCCGGCGCCGCCGCTTACCCGTGTCCTGCGGCGCGTTGCCCGGGGGCGGTCTCCATGGGCTGAGGGAAAGGAGCCTTGAGCGGGCGGCGGGGCCTGAACGGGATGCGGGGGTCGCTCGGCCGAGCGTCACGGGGCTCCGCGCAGGGTCGCTCGTCGACAGCGGTCCCGGTCCGACGCGCCGCCGAGCCGGCCCCCGGCCTGGCCGCGACACAGATCATCGCAAAGCAGACGAAGACTGGAACGCGGCCGGACCTAGAAGCCGAACGACGCTCCTAAGATCTCCTCATGGACGAGGACCTGAGACGAGCCCGACGATCAACCGGCCTGTTGATGACATCTACCGGGATGACCCCGATCGCTCTGGCCGCAGCCACGGTGGCTGTGGGCTCTCACTGGGCCCTGTGGGTGATGTGGGCAGTGTGGGTGGTCCTGGCCGGCGTGACGGTGTGGGCGGTGGTCACGGTGAACCAGTTCTCTGCGCTTGGGGATTGACCTTCCCTGGGCCTGTTGCCTCCTCCTGCTTCGGCGGGAGGGGCTTTTCGTGCGTGGCTGCTCCTGGGCCTTGACTGTCAGGTCCGGCCCGATCTGCCGCTTCGCGCGAACTCCTTTTCTGGTTCGGTGCGTCAGCGTGCACTCAGCCGAAGAGGAACCGGGTCGGCGCCCGCGCACCGAGCCGGGTCGTGGCCGCCACCTCGACGCCGGTGTGTCAGACCTGCCTCGCACTCAGGCCGACGTGGGCAGGTCCAGAGAAAGCTGCCCCTGGGGCGCGGAGGGTTCGGACGGCCTCTCGGCGTCCCGGGGTGACCCGGGTCTGTTCAGGCCGTGTCTGGCGGCGACCTCGCGGACGGCCGTGGTGACGATCCGCTGGTAGGAGTCGGAGGCGTAGGAGCCTCGTCCGTAGAGCTCGCGGTAGAGCGGCAGCAGGCGCGGGTGCTCCCGGGTGAGCCATGCCCGGTACCACTCGCGCGCGCCCGGGCGCAGGTGCAGTACGACAGGGGAGACGCGGGTGGCCCCGGCCTCGGCGATGGCGGCGACGGTCTCCTCGATCTGCTCCGCTGAGTCGGTCAGCCCGGGCAGGATCGGGGCCATGAGCACCGAGCACTCCAGCCCGCGCTCGCTCAGCGCGCGCACCACGCCCAGCCGTGCGCGGGGGCTCGGGGTCCCGGGCTCCACGGTGCGCCAGACACTCGTGTCCACGGAGCCGACCGACACCGCCATGCCGACCCTCGTGACCTGTGCGGCCTGTTCCAGGAGGGGGAGGTCGCGCAGGACCAGGGTGCCCTTGGTGAGGATCGAGAAGGGGTTGGCGGTGTCGCGGAGCGCCGCGATGATCTCCGGCATCAGCCGGTACCGGCCCTCAGCTCGCTGGTAGGGGTCGGTGTTGGTGCCCATCGCGATGTGTTCGCCGCGCCACGAGGGCCGGGCGAGTTCGGCGCGCAACCGTTCGGCGGCGTTGACCTTGACCAGGATGCGGGTGTCGAAGTCGCGGCCGCTGTCGAGGTCGAGGTACTCGTGGGTGCGTCTGGCGAAGCAGTACACGCAGGCGTGCGAACAGCCCCGGTAGGGGTTGATGGTCCACCGGAACATCGGGTCGTCGCCGGGCACGCGGTTGATGATGCTGCGGGCCTGGATCTCGATGGCGACCGCCTCGCCGTCCTGGCCCGCCAGGACCGGCCCCGGCGCGGGGGTGCCCAGACCGGCCCGCCCGGTGCCGCGTTCGGGTGGGGTCGGGGCGGGTTCGAACAGTGACCCCTGCCCGGTGTTCTTGGTTCCCTCTCGGAGGTTCTCCCAGCGCATGCGGTCAATTCGAACATGGTTTCGAAGGTCTGTCCAGTGGTGCGGTGGGGTTGTGGATCACGTCCGGTGTGGGCCCGCCACGGCGTGGCCGGTGCGGATAGGGCTCAGGATCCGCCCTGGAGCTGGCTCCGTTCGAGGCGCTCGGGGGTCCAGCGCTCCACCGCGCGGCCTCGGCTGTCCTGGAATTCGGGGACGGTCTCCTCCGGGTCCACCAGGATGATCCGGTGGCCGGTGTCGACCAGCTTGGCGGTCATGGCGGCGGACGTGCGGCGGGCCACCGGCAGCACCTCGTCGACCCGGCTCATGTCGAACACCACCAGGTGGGTCGAGGGCGTGTTCTCGACCAGTTCGTGCACCAGGGCCTCGATACTGCTCAACACCATGTCGCCCTGGAGTACGTAGACCGTGGCCGGTTCGCCGTCGACGACCTCCTTGCGGGTCTCGCGCAGCGACGAGCGGGCGGGTCTGCCGGGCTCCATCAGGTGCAGGCCCAGGTCCTTCGACAGCCTCTCCATCATGGCCACGCCGCGCGCGCTGTTGCCATGCGCGTCCAGACGCGGGGAGAACACCGCGACCCCGACCTGGCCGGGCAGCACGCCGAGGATGCCCCCGGCCACGCCGCTCTTGGCGGGGATTCCTACGCTGGTGAGCCAGTCACCGGCCGCGTCGTACATGCCGCACGAGGCCATCACGCTCAGCAGGTACCGGGTGGTGCGCCTGCCGAACAACCGCTGGCCGGTGTTGGGCTGCACGCCGCCGTTGGCGAGGGTGCAGGCCATGAGCGCGAGGTCACGCACAGTGACGTTGGCCGAGCACTGGCGGACGTACCCCGCCACGGCCGCGGCGGGGTCCTGCTCCAGACCTCCGGAGGCGTGCAGGAGGTAGGCGAGACCGAGGTTGCGGTCCCCGGTCTCCAGCTCGGAGGCGGCCAGCCCCTCGTCGACCTCCACCGGCCGTTGCGCCAGGTCGGAGAAGAGCCCCAGGACGCGGTCCGCGGCGGGGCGGTGGTCCTCGCCGACGAGAGCGTGGGTGACGATCGCCCCCGCGTTGATCATCGGATTACGGGGTCTGCCGGTCTCCGGGTCCAGGGACAGTTCGTTGAAGGCCTCGCCACTGGGCTCCACCCCGACGCGGTCGAGGACGAACTCCAGGCCGTGGTCTTCGATCGCCAGCGCGTAGGCGAAGGGCTTGGACATCGACTGGATGCTGAACTCGTGGTTCGCGTCCCCGCTCGCGTACACGGTCCCGTTCACCGTGCACAGCGCCACCGCCACCCGGTCCGGGTCGGCGGAGGCCAGTTCCGGGATGTAGTCCGCCCGGGCGCCCGAGACCACGTGCTCGGTGTCTTCGATGATGGCGTCGAGGTAGTCGAGGATCGGTGAGCGCAACAAGGGTTCCTCCGTCTTTCGGGTCGGCGTCGTGCGGTGGGTCGCCACCGTCCTCCCCAGGCCAGGGCCGGTACAACCCCGTGGCCGCCGGGCCCGGTACGGGGCCGCGGTTGGTGGGCGCGCTTCAGCGCGGGCGGGGCGGATCCCTGGTCGCCGGACTCGGGGCCTCCCGCTCCTCGGGTTCGCGGGGGTTCCCTTACCGGCGCCGACGCCCGACGCGAACACGATCCCCGTCCACGGAAGGCCGTGTCGGTCAGGAGTCGAGAAGTCCCCGGGGCCGGTCCTGGCCAGCGTGTGAGTCACCAAGGGCCATCGGACACAGGGGAGACCTCCATGAACGGAGACAGGGGCACCGCGGGGGCGGGCGGCTCCTCCGAGCATGAGCGTGCGGCCATGAGACAGCGCTCCGCCGAGCTGAGGAAGGAGGCCGAGCTTGGCCGCGGCAACAAGGCGGCCACGGCCGAGCTCGACGTGCTGGCCAGGGCCGAGGAGATGGAGACCGCCGACCGCGCGGTGGCTGAGCGGATCCACGCGATCGTCACCGCACACGCCGCGGAACTGTCACCCACGCTGTGGTGCGGGCAGCCCGCCTACGCTGGGAAGGGCAGGGCCGTGTGCTTCTTTCGCAGCGGGGCAGGCGGACAAAGGACGCCACTCCGGTCTCGGGTTCACCACGGAGGCCGACCTCGACGACGAGGGCGGCCTGATGGCCCACGGCCCACGCCGTGACCGAGCTGGGCGAACGGGCGGAGCAGGCCATCGTCGACCTGGTCAGGACGGCCGTGAGTTGATCCGGGGCGTCGCGCGCTCCCTCATCCTCGTCGTGCGCCCAAGGCTCTGAGCAGGTAGGGGAGCAGGCGCTCGGCGATGTCCGCGCCCGGGGTGGCGGCGTGTCCGCCGCCCGCCTCCGGGGGCACGAGGAACGTGTGGCTGACCATTGGGCCGATGACCAGTTCCGCGACCACCAGGGGGTCCTCCACCTCGGGGATCTCCCGGCGCTCGACCGCCCGGTCGAGCAGGGCGAGCACCCGGCCCTGGAGGGGGATCACGAAGGCGTCGAAGAGCACGTCGGCCAGGGCCCGGTTGTGGGCGGCCTCGCCCAGCACCGCGCGCAACAGACGGCCGGAGGGGCCCTCCAACGCGGCGGCCTTGTCCCGGAGCAGCACGCCGAGGTCGGCGGCGAGGCTTCCGTGGTCGTGGTCGGGGCCCAGGTTCTCCGCCCAGGCCCGGGCGGCACCCACCACCAGGTCCTCCTTGGAGCGCCAACGGCGGTAGAGGGTGGCGGTGGAGACCCCCGCCCGACGTGCGACGGCGGCGGTGGTCAGACCGCTGTAGCCGTGCAGCTGGAGTTCGGTGAGGGTGGCGTCCATCAGCGCGCGATCCCGGCTGGCGTCGCGGGGCCGGCCCCTTTGGGCGGAACCAGCGGACGCCTCCGGCAGATGGTCCGTCGTCATACTCGAATCGTATGCGAGACGGCATTTGGAAACGAAACGTTTTCGTTTATTCTTGGGCCATGGCTCACACGAACGCCTCCGAACCGCTCACCCTCATCACCGAGATCCCCCAGATCGTGTCCCGGCTGCGTGCCACCTTCGACAGCGGGCGTACCAAGCCGCTCTCCTGGCGCCGCGCCCAGCTGCGCGCGCTGCGCCGTCTGCTCACCGAGGAACGCGCCACCCTGGAGAAGGCCCTCCGCTCCGACCTGGGCAAGCCCTCCGTGGAGGCGCACACCACCGAGATCGGGTTCGTGGTCAACGAGATCGACCACACCCTGAGACACCTGGCCTCCTGGCTGCGCCCCCAGCGGGTGTCCGTCCCGATGGCGCTGGCCCCCGCCAGGGCCCGCCGCGTCCGCGAGCCCCTGGGCGCGGTGCTGATCATCAGCCCGTGGAACTACCCCGTCAACCTGGCCCTGTCCCCGCTGGTCGGGGCGATCGCCGCTGGCAACGCGGCCGTGGTCAAGCCCTCCGAGCTCTCCCCGGCCACCTCGGCTGCGCTGGCCGACCTGATCCCGCGCTACCTGGACAGCCAGGCCGTCGCCGTGGTCGAGGGCGGTGTCGCCGAGAGCACCGCCCTCCTGGAGCAGCGCTTCGACCACATCTTCTACACCGGGAACTCGGCGGTGGCCCGGATCGTCATGGCGGCGGCGGTCAGGCACCTGACCCCCCTCACCCTGGAACTGGGCGGCAAGAGCCCTGCGGTGGTCGAGCCCGGCGTGGACCTGGCCACCACGGCCCGCCGTCTGGCCTGGGGCAAGTTCACCAACGCGGGGCAGACCTGTGTGGCCCCGGACTACGTGCTGGCCATCGGTGACACGGCGGACACGCTCCAGCGGGAGCTGGCCGCCGCCATCACCCAGATGTTCGGTTCCGACCCCGCCCAGAGCGCGGACTACGGGCGCATCGTCAACGAACGCCACTTCGACCGGCTCAGCGCCCTGCTGGAGAGCGGCAAGGTCGTCGCGGGCGGGCGCACCAACCGTGGGGACCTCTACATCGCGCCCACGGTCCTGGCCGACGTGGATCCGGACTCGCCCGTGATGGCCGAGGAGATCTTCGGGCCGATCCTGCCGGTCGTGCGGGTGCCCGACCTGGACGCGGCGATCCGGTTCGTCAACGAACGCGACAAGCCGCTGGCGCTGTACGGGTTCACCGAATCCGAGACCACCAAGCGCCGCCTGACCACCGAGACCTCCTCGGGCGGTCTGGGCTTCGGTCTGCCGATCGCGCACCTGGCCGTTCCGGAACTGCCCTTCGGGGGAGTGGGGGAGAGCGGTATGGGCGCCTACCACTCGGCGGCATCCATCGACACCTTCTCGCACACCAAGGCGGTGCTCGACAAGTCGCTGCTGATGGACACCATGCGCGTGGCCTACGCGCCGATCAGCCAGGTCAAGGAGCGCATCCTGCGTCGGATGCTCTGAGCGGACTACCCGGACCGGGCGTCGGTGTGCGCGGTGCCCGGTTCGAGGTCGTCCCCGAACAGCTCGCTGACGGTCACGAAGTGGTAGCCCTCTTCGGTGAGGTCGTCCAGGAGGGCGGGGATCGCCTCCACGGTGGTCTCGTGGATGTCATGGAACAGGATCACGCTGCCGTCGCCCACACCGTCCAGGGCGATCTCGCGCATCCGGTCGCCGTCGCGGTGCTGCCAGTCCAGTGTGTCCACGTCCCACAGCACCATGGGGTGGGGAATCGCCTCACGGGCGGTGTCGTCGAGCGCGCCGTAGGGCGGGCGCATGCTCCGGGGCCGTTCGCCGGTGACCTCGGCGACGGCGCGGTCGGTGCGGGCGAGGTCGTCCCTGATCCGGTCGTGGGAGAGCGTGGTGAGGTCGTCGTGCTTCCAGGTGTGGTTGCCGATCCCGTGGCCCTCCTCGGCCATGCGCCGCACCTCCTCGCTGTGGTCGCCCACCTTGGACCCGAGCAGGTAGAAGGTGGCCCTGGCGTCGTGTTCCGCCAGGGTGTCCAGGAGCGCTTCGGTGTACTTCCCGGGGCCGTCGTCGAAGGTCAGTGCCACGCACGCGACCTCGTCGCAGTCCGGGGCCTCTTCGGAGGGCGCGGCCGTCACCGGGCGCGCGGCTCCGAGCAGTAGGCCGGAGGTGATCAGCATCGCCCCGGCCGCGCCAACGGTGGCCCCGCGCGTCAAAGAGGTAACTTTCACGCGTCGAAATTTAGACGAATCAGACACCAGGTGCAATATGCGGCGCGTCTCAGAGTGTGCGTGACCAGGGAGACGCCGTCCTGGGAACGTCGAGGGCCCCGGTCGCCATGCGGCGACCGGGGCCCGTTCGGAACCGGTGGGTCAGTCGACCCGTGCGTCCGTGTGCGTCTCTCCCGGCTTCAGGCCGTCCTCGCCGAAGATCTCGCTGACGGTCACGAAGTGGAACCCCTCGGAGTGCATGCCCTCCAGCACGTCCGGGATGGCGTCGACGCTGGACTTGTGGATGTCGTGGAACAGGATCACGCTGCCCGGCTTGCCCTCGTCCAGCGCGTGCTTGGCGACCGCGGCGGTGTCCCGGTTCTGCCAGTCCATGGTGTCCACGTCCCACAGGATGATCGGGTGTTCGGTGGCGTCGCTCACGGTGCTGTTCATCGCACCGTAGGGCGGGCGCAGGGTGGGCGGCGCCACCCCGGTCACCTCCTGGATCGCCTTGTCGGTGCGCTCCAGGTCCTTGGCCACCCCGTCGGCTGACAGAGTGGTGAGGTCGTCGTGCTTCCAGGTGTGGTTACCCATCTCGTGGCCCTCGGCGTGCGTGCGCTCCACGATCTCGGGGAACTCGCCCACGAGGGAGCCCATCACGTAGAAGGTGGCCCTGGCGTCGTACTCGCCCAGGTGGTCCAACAGTTCCTCGGTGTGCTCGCCCGGGCCGTCGTCGAAGGTCAGCGCCACGCACTTGAGACGCTCGCAGTCCAGACTGCTGCCCTCGGCGGTCAGCGTGCCGTCCAACGGGAAGTCCTCCGGGTCGGAGTTGGCCCCCACGGCGGCGCTGCGCGCGTGGTAGCCCATTTCCGAGAGGAGCTCCTCGGTCTCCTCCGGCTCCACCGGCAGCAGGACCTCGCTGACCCGGCCCGCGCTCGGGACGTCGGACGGGTCCAACCGCACGGCCAGCCCACCCGCCGTGCTGAAGGCCAGGTCGGCCAGCGGTGAGGCCGCCCAGCGTTCGGCGGCCTCCCAGGCCTGTTCCGGGTCGGTCAGATCCGCGTCACCGGCCGTGGGAGCCGCACCGTCCGTCCCGGCCGCCTCCCCGTTCTCCTCGGGTTCCGCCTCGGGTGAGGCGGCCGGTTCGGAGGCCACCGCGGAGACGGAGTCCGGGTCGGCCTCCGCCCGCGTGGCGATCTCGCCCAGGAGCCCGGGCATCTGATCGACGGAGAGCTGGTAACCGTCCTTGAGTACCTGGGCCACGGCCAGGTGCGCCGCCTCGAGGGACCCCTCGTCCCTGAAGAGCGAGGTCCAGGGCAGGACCCGGCCCGTGTCGGCGTCGTACCAGAGTGTCGATGTCTCGGTGCCGGCCCCGCGCACACCCGAGGTGACAACGGTCGTCCTGGCCCCGATCACGTCCTCGGAGGCGGCCAGTAGTTCCACGTCCTGGACCAGCTCGGGGCTGCCGTGGTCGGGCAGCTCCTCCAGGAACGCGGTCTGGCGTTCGGCCATCCCGGTGCGGATCTCCGCCGTCAGCGGATGGGACTCGCCCAGGATGGGATAGCGGTAGCTCACCGTGCTGTGGTCGTCCTGCACCGACACCGTGCGCGTGACCAGCTTCTCCAGGGTGTCCGGAGAGAACTGGATCGCCTCGGCGTAGGGCAGGCTCTGTTCCGCGGAGTGGCAGCCCGGGACCAGTAGCAGCCCCAGAGCAGCACTGACAGTGAGATTTCTTCGCAGTGAGGTGTCAGCCACGTGGGGACTTTATCGAAGCCACACGCCCGCCAGGCGACCTCAGAGCGACGAGGCGTGTTCACAGAGTGACGAATTGCCCCTCTGTGGCCGGAAGGTGAATTTTGCGGACTCGACCCGCGCTCGGGCGTGTCACCACCGCCCTCCCGGTCACCCCCCGGTACCACCGGGCCCCGCCGAACCTCAGTCCCCCGGGGAGCCCTCCGGCTCGGTCTCGGGGGCTGGTGCCGACAGGGCCTCGGCCGCCACGACCGCCACGAGGGCGCGTGTGCGTGCCACGGTGTCGGTGTGCTCGGCGGGACGCCCGGTGTTGGGCAGGTGGACGTGCCCGGCGGCCACACGTGAACCGGACCGGTCCCGCAGCAGTGTGTTGCGGTAGGCGATCTCATTGGACAAATAGTCGCCGCCACCCCCCTTTCTGGAAGAGGAATCGGCGCTGGGCCCGTTCGGGCGTGTCACGGGGGTGTCGCCACCCTCGGGCACCTCGGTGACCTCGGTGTTGACGACCATCGCGGTCGGGCCGGTCGTCTCGGCGACGATCCGCTCCAGGGGGAGGGTGGTGCGGGTCCACTCCGGGGCGTCGGGCCCGGGCACCGGGGCGCGTCCGGTCCGCGACACCCCGAGGTTGTCGGTGCCGCCGCCGCGCCACGCCCCGTTCCAGACCTCGAGGTCGAACTGGCCGCGGCCACGGCTGAGCGTGATCACCGCGTCGGCCACGCCGTACTGGTCGGCCAGTGCCTCCTCGACGAGCCCCGCGTCGAAGTCGCCCCAGCGCACCGGGAACACGGCGGCGCGCACCACCGCGGTGCGCTCACCCACCGGAAAGGTCCACCCGTGCAGGTCCAGGGCGGCGGCTCCGGAGGGGTTGGAGCAGCCCGGGTCCGTGTCCAGATGGAAGGGGTCGAATCCGGTGACCACCACGCGAACCCACCGGTCGCCCGGGGGGAAGTCGAGGTCGGTGATGCCCCGGGAGGCGGTCTCGCACAGGTGGAGCAGCCCGGAGCGCTCCGGTTCGGTCAGGGGGAAGGACGGCTCCCAGGCGCGCAGCCGGGAACGCAGGACCAGCCGTGCCCAGTACAGGGGGCGGTCGTCGACGGGGTCGGGGCCGGTGCGGGTGGACTCGGTCCACAGTCGGGAGGCGTGTGAGGCGACCACCTCCCGGGCCTGTCCGAGATCGGTGCTCGCGCGCAGGTCCGCGGCGAACAGGGGGTCGGCGGCGCCGAAGCCGGAGCGGGCCAGGATCTGGCGCGGCTCGGGACGGTCGGCGCGGGCCTCTTCGAGGGTGGTGTCGGGGTGCACGGGCCAGCTGTCTGGGTCGGGGACGGGGTGAGCGGCTCCGCGATTCTAACGGTCCCCCACGACACTCCGTACGGGGTCGGTGCCCGCCCAGGTGCGGGCCCCGGGGCCCGTTCCCGGACCCGGTCCGGGCGCGGCGCCACACCCCGCGGTCCGGACGCCGGGGGTGGACCGCCGGGCCCGGAGTTGGCAAGGTGTGTGATGACCGCCTCCCCTCTCAACGGAGAGAGAACACACATGCACACTGGTGCCCTCCCCGACACCGAGGTCCTCGCCGAACGCGCGCGGACCGCCCTGGAACGGTGCGGCGCGACCCGTCTGCCCGAACCCCTCGGGGCGCCCGGTCAGGCCCGCACGCCGATCACTGGTGGGACGCTCTTCCCGGTCGAGTTCGACACCCCGGCCTCCGCCGAGAGGGCGGTGGCCGAGGTCCACGGTTCCTTCACCTCCGCGTGGCGGGACACCCCCGCCCCGGTGCGCGGGCAGCTCGTCCACCGGCTCGGTGAGCTGCTGCGCGAGCACAAGGCCGACCTCGCCGAGCTGGTCACCATCGAGGCGGGCAAGATCCGCTCCGAGGCCCTGGGCGAGGTCCAGGAGATGATCGACGTCTGCGACTTCGCCGTGGGTCTGTCGCGCCAGCTCTACGGCCGCACCATGCCCTCCGAGCGCCCCGGGCACCGCCTGATGGAGACCTGGCACCCGCTGGGCGTGGTCGGCGTCATCACCGCCTTCAACTTCCCCGTCGCGGTGTGGTCCTGGAACACCTGTGTGGCGCTGGTGTGTGGTGACACCGTGGTCTGGAAGCCCTCCGAGCTCACCCCGCTGACGGCGCTGGGCTGCCACGGCCTGCTCATGCGCGCGGCCGCCGACGTCGGCGCCCCCACCGACGTCCACCGGGTGGTCCTGGGCGGCGCCGAGGTCGGCGACGTGCTGGTGAACGACGAGCGGGTGGCCCTGGTCTCGGCGACCGGTTCCACCGCCATGGGTCGGACCGTGGCCCCGAAGGTGGCCGCCCGGATGGGCCGGTACCTCCTGGAGCTGGGAGGCAACAACGCCGCCGTCGTGGCGCCCTCGGCCGACCTGGACCTGGTGGTGCGCGGCAGCGTGTTCGCCGCGGCCGGGACCGCCGGACAGCGCTGCACCACGCTGCGCCGCCTGATCGTGCACGAGGACGTGGTCGACCAGGTGGTCGAGCGCGTGGTGGACGGCTACCAGCAGCTGCGCGAGCGGATCGGCGACCCCTACGACGAGGCGACCCTGGTGGGTCCGCTGGTGGGGGAGCGCGGGCACACTGCCATGCGCGAGGCGCTGGAGCAGGCCAGGGCCGACGGCGGCGACGTGCTGGTGGGTGGTGAGCGGCGACTGGAGAAGGACGCCGAAGGCGCCTTCTACGTCGAGCCCGCCGTGGTGCGTATGCCCGGGCAGACCGAGGTCGTGCGCACGGAGACCTTCGCGCCCATCCTCTACGTGCTCACCTACCGCACCCTGGAGGAGGCGGTGGAGCTCCACAACGGGGTACCGCAGGGGCTGTCCTCGGCGATCTTCACCCAGGACCAGGCCGAGGCCGAGCGATTCCTGTCCGCGGCCGGGTCCGACTGCGGCATCGTCAACGTCAACATCGGTACCTCGGGCGCCGAGATCGGTGGTGCCTTCGGCGGGGAGAAGGACACCGGCGGGGGCCGGGAGTCGGGTTCGGACTCCTGGAAGGCGTACATGCGCCGGGCCACCAACACGGTGAACTACGGCGGCGAGCTGCCGTTGGCCCAGGGCGTGCGCTTCCTGTAGTGCCGAGCGGGTGGTGGGGCCCGGGTCGGTGGACCCGGGCCCCACGTGTGTTCCGGAGGGCGAGGGGCCGCTCCGCGTGAAAGAGTTGTGGACAACACTGTTGTGCACAACCGATTCCTGTTACGGTGAGCGGGACGACGAGGGGAGGAGTGACATGGCGGGAACCGACGAGGGCGATCCCCTCGCCCTGGACCGACAGCTGTGCTTCTCCCTCTACACGGCCTCCCGGACCCTGACCGGGCTCTACCGGGAGATCCTGGCCGACATGGGGCTCACCTACCCGCAGTACCTGGTCATGCTCGTGCTGTGGGAACGCGGGACCCTGCCGGTCAAGGAGCTCGGAATCGCGCTCAGCCTCGACTCGGGCACGCTCTCACCCCTGCTGCGCAGGATGGAGGGCGCCGGTCTGCTCACCCGCAGGCGCGGGCCCGAGGACGAACGGATCGTGCACGTCAGCGTCACCGACGAGGGCAGCCGACTGCGCGAACTGGCCCGGGGAGTCCCCGACCAGGTCCTGCACGCCACCGGCCTTCCGGTCGCCAGGATCGAGGAGCTCCGGGGTCTGCTCGACCACGTCACGCGTTCGGTGACCGGAGCCGCGGGCCGGACGGCCACGCCCGACCCGGACCCGGGCACCTGAAGGACGCACCCGAACCACTCCACGACGACACACGCGGGCCCGGCGCCGCCGGGCCACAGAGAGGGATCGAACATGGCCTACAACGTTCTCTACACCGCCAACGCCAGTGTCACCGGCGAGGGCCGCAAGGGCTCGGGCAAGACCGATGACGGTCGCCTGAGCGTCGACCTCTCCGTGCCCGCGGGCGTGGGCGGCGACGACGGCCCCGGCACCAACCCCGAGCAGCTCTTCGCCATCGGCTACGCCGCCTGCTTCCACGGCGCCCTGAAGAACGTCTCCCGCCAGGCCAAGGCCAAGGTCGACGGCTCCACCGTCGACTCCAAGGTGAGCCTGGGCAAGTCCGAGGACGGCCTGGACATCGCCGTCGAGCTCATCGTCACCATCCCGGGTCTGGAGCAGGCCGAGGCCGAGAAGCTGGTCGAGGCCGCCCACCAGATGTGCCCCTACTCCCGCGCCACCCGCGGCAACATCGAGGTCACCCTGACCACGAAGACCGCCTGAGGTCGGAGGCGGACCCACGGGTCACACGAAGCGGGGGCCGGTCACGTGAGTGACCGGCCCCCGCCGTGTTCGTTCCCGCTCCGGACGCTAGGCCGCCGTGTCCAGCAGCAGCAACCGGTCCAGCATGTCCTGGAGGGTCACCAGGCCCACCAGTTCGCCCCCGTCCTCGACGAGCGCGAGGTGGCTGCGGCTGTCCCGCATGATGCCCATCGCCGCGTACATCGGCGTACCCACCGACAGCGTCAGCACCGGGCGCATGAGGTCGGCGGCGGTGGTCCCGTCCGGGCTGTTCAGCGCCTCACGCACGTGCAGCACCCCGACCGGCTCACCCGCCTCCATGACCACCAGGCGCAGGTGCGTGGACTCGCGAGAGACCCGCTTGACCTCCTCCACACCGGCGCCCGGCTCCACCCACGCGATCTCCTCGCGCGGAGTGAAGTGCTCGTCCAGCGGCTGGGAGTTGACCTCCAGGGCCGTGGCGAGCTGGTCCCGGCGCTCGGAGTCCAGTGCACCCGCCTTCGCGGAGTGCTCCACCAGCTCCCGCACGTCCTCCGGGTTGTGTCCGCTCACCAGCTCGTCCACCGCCTGCACACCGAACCGGTGCAGCACCCAGTTGGCCATGCCGTTGAGCATCACGATCAGCGGGCGGGTCAGCCACATGAACGCCCGCATCGGGATCGCCAGCATCGTCGCCGACTTCTCCGGGTGCGAGATCGCCCAGGACTTCGGCGCCATCTCACCGATCACCAGGTGCAGGAACGTCACGATGATCAGCGAGAACGTGAACGAGAGCACGTACCCCACCGAGGACGGCAGGCCGCCGAACAGCGGCTCCAGCATGTGGTGGAACGCGGGCTTGGAGATCGCACCCAGGGCCAGCGTGGCCAGGGTGATGCCCAGCTGCGAACCGGCCAGCAGCAACGACAGGTCGCGGGCGCTCTTGAGCGCCGCGCGCGCCGAGGCGCTGGTGTGCGCGGCCTCCTCCAGCCGGTAGCGGCGCGCCGCCACCAGGGCGAACTCGATCGCCACGAAGAAGCCACTCAGCGCGATGAAGACCACGGTCAGCCCCATGGCCAACCACACGTTCATGTCACTCATGCCCGCACCTCCCGTGCGCCGTCCTCGACAACCTCACGCAGCCGCAGCTCCACCGTGTTGGGAACGTGCCGCTGGACCGCGTTCACGGTCAGCGTCAGAGCCATGTCGGGATCGCCGTCATGGGCGCTGGAGGGTCGGGGCAGCGGCAGCTCCACGCGATCGCCGACCTGCGGCAGCCGGTGGAGTTCGTGGATGACCAGACCGCCTATGGTCTCGTAGTCGCCCTCGGGCAGGTCGTGGCCGATCAGCCGCTCGACCTCGTCGATGTGCAGGGCTCCGGGAACGACGTAGCCGTTCTCCCCGTCGAGGTGGGCCGGGGCCTCCTCCTCCGGGGTGTGCTCGTCGGCGATCTCGCCGACCAGCTCCTCGGCCAGGTCCTCGGTGGTGATCACCCCGGCCAGGCCGCCGTACTCGTCCACCACGCAGGCGAACTCCTCGCCCGCCTCGCGCAGCTGGTCCAGCACGCCCGGCAGCGGGAGCGACGCCGGGACCATGACGGTCGCCCGCGCCACCTCGCTGACCCGGACACCGGACAGGTCGCGGTCGCCCAGCGCGAGCACGTCGCGCAGGCAGATCACGCCCACGATGTCGTCCACGCCCTCACCCAGGACCGGGAAACGGGAGTGGTCGGAGGCCATCAGCTCCACGACCAGGCTGACCGGGTCGCCCTCCTCCACGGTGGTCACCTCGGGACGCGGGATCATCGCGTGCCCGGCGGTGCGGTCGTGGAAGTCGAGGGTGCGGTCCAGCAGGGTGGACACCTCGGCGGGAAGGTCACCGGTCTCACGGGACTCGGCGATGATGCGTTCCAGGTCGCGCGGGGTCGCCGCGTGCTGGACGTCCTCCACCGGGGTGATGTTCACCAGCCTGAGCAACCAGATCGCCGCCTGGTCGAACAGCCAGATCACCGGTCCGAAGACCTTCAGGTAGATCCCCGTGGACAGGGCCAGCCAACGGGCCACTGGTTCGGGGTGGGCGATGGCCAGGTTCTTGGCGAAGAGCTCGCCGAACACCATCTGGATGACGGTGGAGAACAGCAGGGCCAGTACGGTGCCGATCGCGAGGCCGGTGCCGACGGGCACGCCCGCGCCGCCGAGAAGCTCGCCGACACCCTGACCGATCATCGGTTCGGCGACGTAACCGACCAGAAGAGTGGTGACGGTGATGCCCAGCTGGGCACCGGAGAGCATGAACGAAGTTCGCTTCGTGATGGCCAGGGCGCGTTTCGCGCCCGCGTCACCGGCCGCGGCCCGCGACTTGAGTCGCGAACGGTCCACGGCCATGTAGCCGAACTCCTGGGCGACGAAGTAACCCGTCGCCACGGTGATCAGGAAGACCACCAGGGCACCGAAGGCGATACTGAGAACGGTGCTGATCATCGGGCACACACCGCCTGGGTCCGCCTGTGGGCAGGGATCCTACGAAGGTGCGCGCCCTTCACAGAAGGGGGCTCGTCGGAGTCTGGGTCACAGCATCCCTTGGGGATGCTGCTGGTACTTCGGGACGGGTCCACTGTTCCTCTCTCTGCGCCTTTGCGCGTCGGGTGTGAATGGAGTGGTCTGTGTTTCACAGGAGGGACGTCCAGCGGGGAAGAAAGATTCCCTGGGGGCTCAGCCTCCGACGGGCGCGTTGGCCTCGTCGTCGAAGGTGGCCCACTCGCGGCGTCGTGCCTCAGCCAGGGCGATCGACGTGGCCACGGCCACGTTCAGCGATCCGACCCGGCCGATCTGCGGGATGTAGGTGACGGCGTCCGCGCCCGTGAGCAGGGCGGGGGAGCAGCCGTGGTCCTCGGCGCCCACGGCCAGGCACACGTCGGGCTCCAGCGGCGCGGCGTGCAGGGGTACGGCGCCCTTGGCCAGCTCCACGGCCACGACCCTGTAGCCGTCGGCGCGGGCGGCGGCCAGGGCCTCGGCGGTGCCGGACAGACGGGTGTGCGGGACCTTCGCGCCGGTACCCAGGGCGGTCTTGCCGACCTTGGGGTCGTCGGGGTCCGCGCTGTTACCGGTGAGCCAGAGCTGGTCCACGCCGAAGGTCGCGCACGTGCGCAGGATCGACCCCAGGTTGTAGGGCTGGGTGACCGATTCGACGAGAAGGGCCAGACGCCCCTCGGTGCGCCTGCGCCACTGGCGGTTCAGGCGTTTGACGTCCGTGGGACGCAACTGCGTGCTCAACTGCGGTGTGTTCCTCGTGGTGGGGGCCGGGCGGTCCGGCGTGGTCGGTACAGGCTACCGGTCAGGGGTCGCGCGCGCACGCGTGACCCGGGACACATACCGGCAAGTTCGGGCAGAGGGGTGTGGTTCGGGCGAGTTCGGAGTCCGTGCAGGTCCGGGCGTTCGTGTGCCTCCGGCAGGCCCGCGGGCGGGGAAGGAACTACGCGGCGCGCCGCACGGCCAGGACCCGGAAACCGGACCGGGAGGCCACGCGCTCGGCGGGCAGCCCCTGGGCGTCCAGCCACTTCTGGAGTGAGTCCGAGCCAAGGTGGCGCTGGACCACCAGGTGCGCGACGCCCTCGGGGGTGAGACGGTTCAGCCAGGTGCGCAACATGGAGTGCAACACGTCCTTGCCCACGCGGATCGGCGGGTTGGACCAGATCGCGTCGAAGGGGCCGAGCAGGTCCTCGGGCGCGGGAGCGCGGCCCTCGCCCTGCTCCACGGCCAGGCCTCCCTCGGGAGCGATCACGCCGAACCAGGCGTTGTCGAGCCCGTGGTCGTCGGCGTTGCGCCGGGACAGCCCCACGGCCCTGGAGTTGACGTCCACCCCCAGCACCCGCGCCCCGGGGGCGCGGGAGGCCATCGTCAGGGAGATCGGCCCGTACCCGCAGCCCAGGTCGAGCAGCCGCCCCTCGGCGGGGGGCGCGGGCACGCTCTCCAGGAGGACCCGGGTGCCCAGGTCGATCCTGTCGGGTGAGAACACGCCGCGGTCGGTGCGCAGGCGCAGGTGGAGGTCGGGCAGGACCAGGTCGGCGGTGGAGGGCCGACTGGCGGTGCCGGGATCGGAGTCGAAGTAGTGCTGGGCCACGCCGTGACGCTACCAGGCACGGACTGGGTGATGGGACGGCAAAAACCTCGCATACCACCGGGAACGAAAGAACCAACCCCTCGCTGAGAGCCGAAACAGCACCGATGATGGAGACAAGCGAGGTTTGTGGGGGAACCCATGCGAGCAGAGGTAGGAGACCGACTGGTCGTCGAGAGTCCGAACGCCGACACCCACCGACGCACGGGGGTGGTCACCCGAGTCCGGGGCGCGGAGGGGTCACCGCCCTACCAGGTGCACTGGATCGGCACCGAACCGGAGCACGTGGCTCTGGTCCACCCGGGACCCGACGCGCACATCGAACACACGCCCGGCCCGGGCACGGACGGAGAGGGAGCGGATGCCATGCAGACGATGAAGCGTTGGAACGTCGACGTGGTCGTCGCCGAGGAGAACGAGGGCGACGCCGCCCGCACGTGGGCGGAGGTCGGCCTGGTCGCCGACGACGGCACGGCCCTGCGCGGTCACGGAATGGCCCGCAAGCACCCGACCGACCTGGACGTACCCGAGATCGGTGAGGAACTCGCCGTCTCCCGGGCACTGTCAGACCTCTCACGCCAGCTCCGTCAGGTGGCGGCCGAGGACATCAACGACAACGCGGGCTCACCCTGGCGTCCCACCTGACTCGGAGGCGCCCGCGCCCAGCGAGAAACCCAGCAACCGAAGGGGTCCCCGGCCACGGCAGGGGGCCCCGACCCGCGCCCGCGCCTTCCCCGGCGCGGAGCGCGACGGTCCGGAATCGGCCACCCCCGGTACAGGGGGTTCGCTCTCGCCGGTCACCGGTATCGGGCACACTCGGAAGTCGGACGCGACCCTCGTCCCGCTTCCGGAGGCCCCCGGCCCTCTCGGGCCACAGCCTCCACCAGCGGGAACGAGGGTGCGCCCACCGGTCGACGACCGGAGACACCCACGCAAGGAGACCCCGTTGGCCACCTCTTCCGGACCGCAGGCCAGACCCGCCCGGACGCTGGGAACCGTCGACGCGGCCGCCATCGGCGCCGCGGCGATGCTCGGCGCCGGAGTGTTCACGGTCTTCGCCCCCGCGGCGCTGGGCGCCGGGGCCTGGCTGCCCGTCGCCATCCTCATCGCGGGTCTGGTCGCCTACTGCAACGCGATCTCCTCGGCGCGACTGGCCGCCCAGCACCCCGAGGACGGCGGCACCTACGTCTACGGGCGCGAACGCCTGGGCGACCTGTGGGGCTACCTGGCGGGCTGGTCGTTCGTGGTCGGCAAGATCGCCTCCTGCGCGGCCATGGCCATGACCTTCGCCGCCTACACCCTCCCCGAGTGGCAGAAACCGGTCGCGGTGGCCGCCGTGGTCGTCCTGGCCGCGGTGAACTACCGGGGCGTGCGCCGTTCGACCCTGGTTATCAAGGTGCTGCTCCTGATGGTGCTGGCCGTCCTGGCGGCCGTGTTCGTCGCGATGCTGATGAGTGGTCGCCTGGCCGCCGTCGCCGAGGTGGACGGGCTCGGGCCCTGGCCGGGCTCCTTCGGCGTCCTGGGCGCGGCGGGCATGATCTTCTTCGCCTTCGCCGGGTACGCGCGCATCGCCACCCTGGGCGGTCAGGTCCGGGACCCCCGCACCACCATCCCCCGGGCGATCTCGCTCTCCCTGGGCACGGTCCTGGTGGTGTATCTGACGATCGGCACCGGCCTGCTCATCGTGCTGGGCCGCGAGAAACTCACCACCAGCCAGGCGCCCATGGCCGACGCCGTCCAGGTCGCCGGGTTCCCGATGCTCGTGCCGTTCGTGGTGGCCGGTGCGGCCCTGGCCAGCCTGGGAGCCCTGTTCCCACTGCTGATGGGGATCTCGCACACCACCGCGGCGATGGCCTCGGACGGTCACCTGCCGCGCCCTCTGGCCGCCATGAGCGAACGCTACGGGGTGCCCCACCGCGCCGAGGCCGTGGTGGCTGCCGTGGTGATCGTCCTGGTGCTGGTCGCCGACCTGCGGGGCGCGATCGCCTTCTCCGCCTTCGGCGTGCTGGTCTACTACGCCATCACCAACGCCTCGGCGCTGCGGCTCGGCCCGGACGAGAACCGCCCGCCGCTGATCGCCCCGATCGTGGGCCTGGTGGGGTGCGTGGTGCTCGCGACCAGCCTGCCCCTGCCGGTGGTCGGCACCGGGGTCCTGGTCCTGGGCCTGGGGGCGGGACTGTGGTGGCTGCGCCACCGCGTCCTCGTCTAGTCACACGGTCCGGACACCGCGGTCCGGCCACACCCCACCGGGTGCCGGGCCACCGGCCCGGCCCGATCGGTCCCGGTCAGCCGCGACGGCGGTGCCGGACCAGGAACTCCATGCCGCGTCGCGCCGTGGTGGACAGCGGCAGCTCCGTCAGCTCGGCCGGAGTGAACCAACCGCAGTCGGCGGTGGAGCCGTCCACCTCGACCACGCGGGGCGCGGTCGGCTCGGCCACGTGCACGTGGGAGAACACCCAGACCGCGTAGACGTCCGTGCCGGAGCTCTGCGCCCGCCGGTGGCTGGCCACGGTGATCAGCTCACCGACCACACCGGCCTGACCGGACTCCTCCAGCACCTCGCGCCGCAGCGCGGCGCGCACGTCCTCACCGGTGTCCACGCCTCCGCCGGGCAGGTGCCAGGTACCGGCGGCGGGGTAGCCCTCGGCGATCAGGCTCAGCAGGATCCGCCCGGCCGGGTCGGTGACGATCCCGTAGGACGAGAACCGGCGCATCCGGGGGCGCGCCCCCTCCGGGACGGGGTCCTCCTCGGGTGCCAGGGCGGGAGCCGGGGGAAGCAGACCCTCGGTGGGCACGACCGAGGGCCAGGCGGACACGAGGTCGGGTTCGGCGAACACGATCCGGTCCACGTGCAGGGCGCGCCCGCGCGGCAGGCTCACGGTCTCGGTGAGCACGTCGAGCGCCACCAGCGGAGCCCCCTCGGGCAGGCCGCCCAGTCGGCGGGCCACCTCCTCGGGGTCCTCACCGAAGAGCACGCGCGCTCCGACCAGGACCGGGCCGGTGGGTCCGGAGGTGACGAGGTGGACGGTGACCCGGCGGGCCATCCAGTCGTCGATCGAGGTCACAGCAGACCCGTCGCGGCCATGCTGCTGGACAGCCCCACCATGCGCAGGAGGCTGTCGAGGTCGTTCAGGGTGGTGACGCCCTCCACGGGCTGGCGGGCCTGGCGGTCGACGATGACCGGGCGCATGCCCGAGGCGACGGCGCCCACGGCGTCGGCCTGGATCTGGTCGCCCACGTGCCAGCAGGCGCCGGGCTCCACGCCCAGTCGCTGGGCGGTGGTGCGGAAGATCCGGGGGTCGGGCTTGCCCGCGCCCACGGTGTCGGCGCAGACCACGGCGTGGAAGTAGGGGGTGAGTTCCAGGGCCTGGAGTTTGGCGTGCTGGAGGGACTCGATGCCGTTGGTGAGCACGGCGAGCCGGTATCCGGCCGAGGAGAGGGCGTTGAGCACCGGGAAGGTGTCGGAGTAGACCTGCCAACCGCTGCGGTGGCCGTCCAGGTACATGCGGTAGAGCTCGTCGCAGTGCTGGTCGGCGAGGTCGGAGTGGCCGGCCTGGAGGGCCAGGGCGCGGATGCGCTGGCGGCGCTGCTCGTCCAGGGTGAGGTCGCCGCGCAGGTAGGCGCCGAAGGAGATCTCGGTCTGGGTGTCCCACAGGGCGCGGGCCGAACCGAAGTCGGGGTGGCCGAGCCGTTCCATGACCGTGCGCAGACCCACGGACGAGGCGGCGAGGTCGTCGATGAGTGTGTCGTCCAGGTCGAAACAGATCGCGGCCGGGAGAGCGGGTGTGTTCGGCATCGTTCCTCGAAGTGGGTGGGCATGACAAAACATGCCAACGCTAACCCGTGGCCGAGCGGGAAAAGGTATAAACCCCACCTAAAGGGATGTGACCAACAACACTGGCCGCTGAGATTGAACTGCCGCTGATCAGGGAAGCCGTTGGAACCACAGCAGCGAGGTCAATGCCGTCGCCAGCGCCAGGACGATCGCCGCCATGACGAACCGGGTGACGATCTCCTCATGCACCATCTCCGAGCCCAGTGAGGACCCGATGTCCTCGTACACCTCATCCAGCTCCGTCTCGCTCTCGGCCTCGTAGAAGTGCCCGCCGGTGTCCTCGGCCAGCCCCTGGAGCGCCTCCTTGTCGATGTCGGCCGGCACCTGGTACCCGTCGATCTCGATCATCGCGGCCCCGCTGCCGAAGGCGATCGTCGACACCGGAACCTCCTCTTCGGCCGCCTCGGCCGACGCCTGGAGGATGTCCCGCCCACTCGTGTTCTCACCGTCCGAGAGCAGAACGATCGCGGCGGGCGGAGGGTCCTCCTCCGCGTCCTCGTCGAAGGTGCGGATCGCCTCCAGGGAGGCGAACACCCCCTCGCCGATCGCCGTCCCCGGACCCAGCCGCAGGGTCTCGATCGACCCCGTCACCGACTCGTGGTCCTGCGTGGGCGCGGCCACCACCGTCGCCGTCGAGGAGAACGACACCAGGCCCACGTTGAACCGGTCCGGCAACGTCTCCACGAACCCACGGGCCGACTCCTTGGCCGCGTGCAACCGGTCCGGCTCGATGTCGTTGGCGGCCATCGACAGCGACACGTCCACCGCCACCATGATCGTCGCCCGCTCCCGGGGCGCCTCGACCGGCATCGCGGGCACCGCCATCGCGGCGATCAGCACCCCCAACGCCAGGGTGAACAGCGTGGCGGGCACGTGCCGACGCACGTCCGGCCGGTGCGGCACCACCTGGTTCAACAGCTCCAGGTTGGTGAAGCGCACCGTGTACTCACGACGCTGGCGCTGCGTGAACACGTACGCGCCCACGAGCAGCACCAGGATCAGCAGCCACCACAGCCGCTGCGGCTCCAGAAAGGTCATGACCGCCCCACGTCCCCCCTGCCCGTACCTGCGCGGGAACCTCCCGCGCCCACGTCCCGGCCCGGGATCCCGGCTCTGCCGGAGCCGCTCACCTGGGCACCCCCGGCGTGTGCCGGGCCATGTGGTGCGCGGTCCGGCGCTGGTTGATCACGAACCGGGCGGTGTCCAGGACCCAGTCCCGGTCCGTGCGCAACACCAGATGGTGTACCCCGCAACGGCGCAGGGCCCCGCGCACCGCCGCCCGCTGCGCCGCGGCGGCCCGCTGGTAGCGCTCACGGACCGCACGGGTCAGACGCACGTCACGTACCAGCCCGGTGGTCGGATCACGCAACGCCACGTCGCCCACCTCGGGCACGTCCAGCTCCCGGGGGTCCAGCACCTCCACCACCAGCACCTGGTGGCGTGAGCCCAGCTGCCGCAGCGGCCGCTCCCAGGGCACCTCGTCACCGAAGGCCGGGGTGTCGAGGAAGTCGGAGATCACCACGCGCAGCCCCCGCCTGCGCCGGGTCCGCACCAGGTCGGTGACGGCGTCGGCCAGGCTGGCCCGGTTCTCGTCCGGCGTGCGCACGTCCTCCTGTGGCGCGGCGGCCACCGTCGCCAACAACGACAGCAGCGCCTCCTTGCCCGACCTCGCGGGCCAGCGCCGCACCCGCCCCTGGTGCAGGAAGTGCGCTCCGAAACGGTCACCCACCCGCTGCGTGAGCAGGTTGGTCGCCACCAGGGCGCCCACCGCGATCTCCCGTTTGGACCTCAGCCCCGTGCCGAAGTCCATGCTCGGAGACAGGTCCAGCAGGGTCCAGCTCTCCAGCTCGCGGTCGGCGACCACGTCGCGCACGTGGGGGGTGTCCGTCCGCGCGGTCACCGCCCAGTCCATGTGCCGCACGTCGTCCTCACCCGGCTGGTACAGCCGGGCCTCGGCCGCCTCGGACCCCGGGCCCAACCGCAGCCCCAGGTGTTCCCCGTGCAGGAGGCCGTCCAGCCGCTGCACGATGCGCAGGTCCAACCGGCGCAGCGCGGCCCTGAGCCGCGGGTCGGAACCGATGAAGGGTCTGTTCACACGATCACCTCTGGTCCCTTCCTACCTCTGCGTGGCGAAGGAGGCGGTCTCACCCGAGGGCGGCTCGTCCCAGATGACCCGGGGCGCGGGAACGGTCGACAGGATGCGGTCGACCACCTGGTCGGGCGTGACGCCGTCGGCCAGGGCGTCGAAGGTCAGGACCAGACGGTGCGCGATGACGTCGTGGGCCAGGACCCGCACGTCGTCCGGCAGCACGTAGTCGCGCCCCCGTAGCAAGGCCAGCGCCCGCGCCGCCGCGACCAGGCCAAGGGTGGCGCGCGGACTGGCGCCCACCTCCAGTGCCTGGCGCAGGTCGGGCATCTGGTGGTTCTCCGGCTCGCGTGTGGCCATGACCAGGCGCACGACGTAGTCGGCGATCAGCTGGTGCACGTGGACGCGCTCGGCGTCGGCCTGGAGCTCGCCCAGGGTCACCGGGTCCAGCACCTGGTGGGCCGTGGGCGGCGTCGAACTCATCCGGCGCAGGATCTCCATCTCCTCGTGCGCCTTGGGGTGGTGGACGTTGACCTTCATGAGGAAGCGGTCGCGCTGCGCCTCGGGCAGCGGGTAGACCCCCTCGGACTCGACCGGGTTCTGCGTGGCGATGACGATGAAGGGTGAGGGCAGCGGGTGCGTGGTGCCGCCGATGGACACCTGCCGCTCGGCCATGACCTCCAACAGCGCCGACTGCACCTTGGCGGGCGCACGGTTGATCTCGTCGGCGAGCACGAAGTTGGCGAAGACCGGCCCCAGCTCGACGTCGAACCGCTCGGTGGAGGGGTGGTAGATGCGCGTGCCGACGATGTCCGAGGGCACGAGGTCCGGGGTGAACTGGATGCGGGAGAACGACCCGCCGGTGACCTTGGCCAGCGTGGAGACGGCCAACGTCTTGGCGATGCCGGGGACCCCCTCGATGAGGCAGTGCCCCTGGGCCACCAGTGCGATGAGGGAGCGCTCCACCATGCGCTCCTGGCCCACGATCACCGTGGACACCTCGTGCAGCGCCGCCCGCAGCAAGCGGGTCGGCTCGCCCGGAGTGCTCTCCGGCCCCGGCGCGGACGCGGGACCGTTCCCGGGTGGGGTTTCTGCCATGTCCCGTCCTTCCCGGACTCGGCGCCCCCGTGCGTGGGCGCCGGTAAGGAGTAGGTTGTGGATCACCTGTGGCGACACTACCTGTTTAGGTGCTCTCGGGCCGGTAGACAACGCGAGACTGGGACCGGGACGGACGGCGGGACGACGGGTGGCGGACCGCGACGTGTCGGAGAGGGGAAGTGACATGACGGCGCCCACGAGGGGCCTCAACGACGTCGACCCGCGCCAGCTCGGCGGGTACCGGCTGCTGGGACGGCTGCACGAGTCACGTCTGGGCGTGGTCTACCTGGGCCGCGACTCCGCCGGGGAGCGGATGAGCGTGGCGATGCTCAACGACGCGGCGGGCATCGACGAGCCCACTCGGGAGCGGTTCGCGCGCGCGGTACGTGACGGTGAGAACGTGGCGGCCGCCCGTACGAGCGGGAGGTCGGCCCTGTGGGTGGCGGTTCCCTACGAGGAGGACGGCGCGGGGGCGGGCCGGTTCCTGGAGGAGGCCGGGCGCGGTGGGCCGGTGGTCCTGCGCGGCCCGGTCGTGATGCCGTACTGGGCGGGGGAGCGGGGCGGCTCGGCGGTGCGCTGGGCGCCGTGGGCGGGGCGCAGGGACAGCCCGGTGGCCCGTGGGGAGGCCAACTGGTGGCTGATCGGTGGCCTGGGCGCCCTGTTGCTGTTGCTCCTGTTGTTGGTGTTCGCGTTGTACCTGTGGATGATGCAGTTCCCGCCTCCGGAGATGCCGGCCCCGAGCGAGCCCGGGGCGGAGCAGTCCGAGCCGGCCGAGGAGCCGGGGTCGGAGCCGAGCCCGGAGGAGGGGGAGGGGGACCCGGCCAGCCCGGCGCCCACGATCCCCGCGCCAGGGGACGAGGGCGAGGGGGAGTGGGGGCAGGACCCCGAGGACAACCTCTAGCTGTACCGGGGGAGCGCGGGCCCGAGGGCCGGGCCGCTGACACGGGGGAGCGGGTGGCGGGCCGGAGTGCCCCGCCACCCGCTTCGTGTCTGCGGACTCACCGGATGGGGACAGGGGAACTTCCGAGGATCTTCGGAATCTTCGAGCGGTTCGGGTGTCCACATTATAAATCTACGTCGTAAAGGTGGCGCGGCTGTTCTGTCGAACCGCCCTACCAAAAACCATATTCGCGCGGCTACGCCGCCCGCCTCCCAACTCCTCGTTCTCGAGGGGTTGGGTGTGTCCGGCCCGGCGGGCCCGTATCTAGAACGTGTTCAGCCCTGTTTAGGAGAGCGCGGGAGAAAGGATGCGGGTCCCGTCCGGGTCCGGCCGGACCTCGCGCCTGTGTCCGGTTGAGCGCCGGACGGCACCGTTGCCGCGGGCGGGCACGCGAACACGGACGTCGGGTTCGGTGCCTATGCTGGCCAGCGTGCTGAAAAAGGTGATCGCGACGCGGTACGTGCTGCCGCTGCGCGAAGGAGGTTCGCTCCCGGGGTTGGTCGAGGCCGACGACCTGGGAATGTACGTGGTCAAGTTCATCGGTGCCGGACAGGGGCGCAAGACGTTGGTGGCCGAGGTCATCACCGGTGAGCTGGGCCGGGCCCTGGGGCTACCGGTCCCGGAACTGGCCGAGGTGGAGTTCGACGCGGTCATCGCCCGCGGTGAACCCGACCCGGAGGTCCAGGAGCTGCTCAAGGCCAGCGGCGGGCTGAACCTGGGGATGGACTTCCTCCCCGGTTCCCTGGGCTTCGACCCGCTGACCTTCGAGGTGGACCGGGAGTTCGCTGGCCGGGTGCTGTGGTTCGACGCCCTGACCGGGAACGTGGACCGCTCCTGGCGCAACCCGAACATGCTGCTGTGGCACGGTCGGC
Source organism: Nocardiopsis sp. SBT366 (assembly GCF_001083815.1). Taxonomy (NCBI): domain Bacteria; kingdom Bacillati; phylum Actinomycetota; class Actinomycetes; order Streptosporangiales; family Nocardiopsidaceae; genus Nocardiopsis; species Nocardiopsis sp. SBT366. The sequence continues at coordinate 53,963 of NZ_LAVM01000034.1, forward strand.
CCTACCTGATCGACCACGGGGCGACGCTGATCTTCCACCACAGCTGGGCCAATGCCGACCGGTTCGTCAAGCGTGCCTACGACGCCTCCGACCACGTGCTGTCGGGGGCCGCTCCCGACCTCGCGGCGGCCGACGCCGCCCTGGCCCCGCTCGTGGACGAGGACCTGCTGCGCGGTGTGGTGCGTCTGGTGCCCGATGAATGGCTGGTGGACGAGCCGGGGTTCGACTCGGCGGAGGAAGTACGAGAGGCGTACGTGAAGCACCTGGTGGCCCGAGTGGCGGACCGTTCCTGGCTGCCGGAGGTGACCTCGTGAGCGAGCGCTACACCACGGTGACCACCGGGCAGGTGGGTGTGGAACGTGAACGAGCGGTGTTCGAGTACGCGCTGCTGCGGGTGATCCCGCGTCTGGACCGCGGTGAGTGCGTGAACGCCGGGGTGATCGTGTACTCGCAGGAGCGGGCGTTCCTGGCGTCGCGATCGGACCTGGACGAGGCCCGGTTGCTGGCTGTGGACGCGGCGGTGGACGTCGCCGGCGTGCGGCGGGCCCTGGAGGCGGTCGAGATGATGTGCCGGGGTGGTGCCGAGGCGGGGCTGGCCGGTCGTGAGCGGCCGGGGCAGCGGTTCCGTTGGCTGACCGCTCCCAGGAGCACCATCGTGCAGCCGGGGCCGATCCACGGCGGTCTGACGGAGGACCCGGAGGCCGAGGTGGAGAGGCTGCTGGACCGGCTGGTGCGGTGACGGGCGGTCGGTGGCGGGGGTGCAGATGACCGTAACGCCGACGTAAGGGACATCACAGGCCTTCGGATGGTTGGGTGGGGAGCGAAATCCTCCCCTTCGGTGTTGGTATGGAGTGGTCCATTCCTTTGGGCACGCTCCCCAACCATCCCTGATCCGTCGCGGCTCCGGTACGCCGCCGTGTGGATCGGCCTGTCTGCGAACTGGAGTGCCTGTGCAGTCCCCATCGTCCCCCTCCACCGCCCCCGAACAGGGGGTCGCCCCCCAACCGACGCGGTCGCGCAAGTCGATCGCCCTGCTGGTGCTGGTCCTCGGTGTGCTCACCGCCACCGGCCCGCTGGCGACCGACATGTACCTTCCGGCCTTTCCCCAGATCACCCGGGAACTGGGGGCGACGGAGGGGCAGATCGGCCTGACCCTGACGGCGATCATGATCGGCATGGCCGTGGGTCAGCTGGTCATCGGGCCGATGAGCGACGCCTGGGGCAGACGCGGTCCGCTGCTGGTGGGTGTCGCGCTGTTCACGGTGACGTCGGTGCTGTGTGTGTTCGTGCCGAACGTGACGGTGTTCATCGCGCTGCGCTTCCTCCAGGGCGTGGCGGGGGCGGCCGGTGCCGTGGTGGCCCGGGCCATCGTGCGCGACATGTTCCAGGGTGACGACGCGGTGCGGTTCTTCTCCCGGCTGGCGTTGGTGATGATGCTGGCCCCGTTGCTGGCTCCCCTGGTGGGTGCGCAGTTGTTGCTGGTGGGCCCGTGGCAGTTGAGTTTCTGGGTGTTGGCGGCGATGTCGGCGCTGAGCTTCGTGCTGGTGCTGTTGTGGCTGCCGGAGAGCCTGCCGCCGGAGGCCCGACGGTCCCAGGGGCCGCGTCAGCTGGCCTCGACGGTGTGGGGTCTGGTGCGCAACCCGCGGTTCGTGAGTCCCGTGCTGACTCTGGGGCTGAGCTTCGGGATGCTGTTCACCTACGTGTCGGCGTTCTCGTTCGTTTCGCAGAACGAGTTCGGGATCTCGCCGCAGACCTACGGGTGGTTGTTCGCGGTGAACGCGTTGGCGTCGATGGCGGGCACCCAGGGCAACGGTTTCCTGGTGGGTCGTGTGGACACGGCCCGGCGGTTGCTGATGGGTCTGTTGCTGGCCCTGGTGTCGGTGCTGTCGCTGTTGGTGTTGGCGCTGAGCGGGATGGCGGAGCTGTGGATGGTGTCGGGGCTGTTGGCTCTGATGATGTTCAGCGTCGGTTTCATCATGCCGAACGCGACGGTGACGGCTCTGGACGGTCAGCCCAAGGCCGTGGCCGGTACGGCCTCGGCACTCATGGGCTCGATGCAGTTCGCTCTTGGCGGTCTGATCGCGGCCACGGCGGGGTTGACGCCTTCGGGTCAGGCCTCGTTGGTGAGCATGGCGGTGGTGATGGCCTCCGTGGCGGTGCTGTCGTTGCTGGCGTTCGTCTGGGCCGCGCGGGTGAAGGTCCGATGAGCCCAGGTCTCGGGTGATTTCAGGCCGGAACGGCGAGGTTGCCGTTCGGTGGGGAAATGGGCACAGTAGGGCACAATTCCCCGACTGAGGCGGGTGGGGATCGTGTCGGGCCCGCCTACTGACGCGACAGAGGATGAGTGGGTATGGGCGAGACCCCCGGTTCGTTGGCTCGAGAACACTCCGGGTTGAGTGAACTGATCTACGAGGTGGCGACCACGGACGCCCACGCGCACGTGTTCTCCGTGTTGGAGGGTCAGGACTGGGAGCGTCGGACCGCCGGGGAGTTCGCCACCGAGGTGACGGCTCTGGCGAAGGGGCTGGTCGCGGCCGGTGTCGCTGAGGGTGACCGAGTGCTCCTGGTGGCCGACTCGCACCACGACTGGGTGCGGTTCGCGTTCGCCGTGTGGTCGGTGCGGGCCGTGTTGGTGCCGCTGCCGAGGACGGCGTCAGCGGAGCGGGTGAAGCACGTGGTGCGTGAGACGCGCCCGGCGGCCGCGGTGGTCGAGGGGGACCGCCAGTACCGGACGGCCGTGGGGTTGCAGCGGGAGCTGCCGGACCTGGGCCGGGTGTGGCGTTACGAGGAGGGCCTGCCGGTGGTGGCGGGTCTGGGGACGTACATGGACGCCTCCGCGGTGCGGTTCCGTCGTGACGAGGTGGTCGCCGACGACCCCGCGGTGGTGTTGTACCCGATGAGCACGGTCTCGCGGCGGACGCGGGGTGTGGTGCTGTCGCACGGGGCGCTGCTGACGGCGGCGGCTGACCTGGTTGACCGGATGTGGCCACGGTTGTCGGAGCTGTCTGCGGGCCGGGCGAGCGCGGTGTTGGACCTGCCGATGTCGGAGCTGCCGGGGTTGGCGTCGTTGGTGGCGTGTGTGGTGGGCCGGGTCCGGGTGGGACTGGTGGCCCCGGGGCGGTTGCGACGTGAGCTGCACCGGTTCCGGCCGACGGTGCTGGTGTGCCGGTCGGACCTGTTCGAGCGGGTGCACGGTTCGGAGCGGGCGTCGGCGCACTCCACGGACTGGGACTCGGTGGGGACGTTCAACGCGGCGATGGACGCGGCGGTGTCGTTCGACCAGTCGCCGAAGAAGGGTGCCTGGCGTCGGTTGTCGCGGTCGATGTACGACTGGTCGTTCTCGAAGATCCGGGATCTGTTGGGTGGCCGGGTGCATCTGGCGGTGTGCTGGGGCGGTGGGTTGACGGATCGGTTGGACAGTTACTTCAACGGTGTGGGTGTGCCGGTGATGCAGGTGTTCGGTGTGCCGGAGACGGCGGGTGTGTTCGTGGCGAACGCGCCTGGTGAGCGGGTCGCGGGTTCGGTGGGGCAGGCGATGCCGGGGCGTGAGGTGTGGGTTTCGCGCGGGGGTGAGCTGTTCGTGCGCGGCGGTGCGGTGTTCCTGGGGTACTGGGCGGACGGTGAGGGTTCGCGGTCGGCGTTCCGGGAGGGCTGGTTGGCCACGGGGGTGTTGGCCGAGGAGGACGCTGAGGGGTTCGTCCGGGTGCGGGGGCGGGTGCGTCCGCAGGCGTCGGTGGCGGAGGTTCCGGGGCGGTTCGTGCCGCGGGCGAACGTGCTCGACGTGGTGGCCGAGCCGGAGTTGGAGGTGGCTCCGGAGGTGGTGGCCACGGCGTCGCTTCCTGTGGTGGAGGCTCCCACGCGGGAGTTGGAGGTGGCTCCGGTGGTGGAGTCCGGGGGGTCTCGGGGGGAGTCGTCGGGGACGGGTGAGTTCGCGGCGGTGGGTGAGGGTTCGCGGGACTCTGACGTGGTGTCGGGTTTCGAGGCTCGGTTGCGGTCGCATCCGTTGATCAGTCAGGTGTTGGTGATCGTGGAGGGGCGGCCGTTCGCGAGTGCCCTGGTGACGCTGGTGCGTGATCAGTTGGAGTACTGGCGTCTGGTGAACGGTCGGCCGTTGTCGATGGCGCCGGAGGAGATCGCGGGGGACCGTGATCTGCTGCGGGAGGTGCAGGGTTTGGTGTATGAGGCCAACCGGAGTGTGCCGCGGCATCTGGCGGTGCGGTCGTTCCATGTGTTGGCTGAGGAGTTCACGGTGCAGTCGGGGTTGGTGCGTCCTTCGGGGGAGTTGCGGCGTGAGGCGGTGTTGCGTGCGTTCTCCGAGGAGATCGACGGGCTGTATCGGGTGCGTCGTGAGTAGTGGTTGAGGTGGGTGTGTGGCCGTGGTCCCGGTGGGGGCCGCGGCCTTTTTCATTGGCCGTTGAGGTAGGCGAGGACGGCGAGGACGCGGCGGCTGTCGTCGCTGGAGGGGGGCAGGTCGAGTTTGGTGAAGATGTTGTTGATGTGTTTGCTGATGGCCTTTTCGGTGATGTAGAGGCGTCCGGCGATGGCGGAGTTGGAGCGACCCTCGGCCATTTCGGCGAGGACCTCGCGTTCGCGGGGGGTGAGTTGGGCCAGGGGGCCGCTCTGGTCCTGGCGGGCGAGGAGTTGGGAGATGACGGCGGGGTCCATCGCGGTGCCTCCGTCGGCGACGCGGCGGATGGCCTCGATGAACTGGTTGATGTCGAAGACGCGGTCCTTGAGGAGGTAGCCGACGCCGCCCGCGTCGTCGGAGAGGAGTTCGCGGGCGTAGAGCTGTTCGACGTGTTGGGAGAGGACGAGGATCGGCAGGCCGGGGATCTGGCTGCGGGCGCCGATGGCGGCCTGGAGGCCTTCGTCGGTGAAGGTGGGGGGTAGGCGGACGTCGACGACGGCGACGTCGGGTTTGTGGTCGATGAGGGCGGTGTGGAGGTCGGGGCCGTTGTCGACGGCGGCGACGACGGTGAAGGTGTGGGCTTCGAGGAGTCGGATCAGGCCGTCGCGGAGGAGGGCAAGGTCTTCGGCGATGACAACGCGCATGGGATCTCCAGGGTGACGATGGTGGGGCCGCCGTGGGGGCTGGTGATGTTCATCGTGCCATCGAAGGAGTCGAGGCGCCGCGCGATGCCGGCGAGGCCGCTTTCGGGGGTGGGTTGGGCGCCTCCTTGTCCGTTGTCGGTGACGGTGGTGACGAGTCGTTGGCGGCCGTGGTTGATGTGGACCCAGGCGTGGGTGGCGTGGGTGTGTTTGGCGGTGTTGGTGAGGAGTTCGGCGATGGCGAAGTAGGCGGCGGATTCGACGGGGTCGGCGGGTCTGCCGTTGAGGTTGGTGGTGACGGTGATGGGGAGGTGGTGGGTGAGGGCGAGGGCGTGGACTGCTCCGTCGAGTCCGCGTTCGACGAGGACGGGTGGGTGGATGCCGCGGACGAGGTCGCGGAGTTCGGTGAGGGCTTTGCGGGTGGTCTCGCGGGCTTCGGCGAGCATGTGTTTGGCGTTGTGGGGGTTGGTGTCGACGATCTGTTCGGCCAGGGCGAGGTTCATGCCGAGGGCGACGAGGCGGGCTTGGGCTCCGTCGTGGAGGTCGCGTTCGATGCGGCGGATTTCGGCGGCCTGGGTGTCGATGGTGTCGGCGCGGCTGGTGGCGAGGTGGGCGACGCGTGCGGTGAGTCGGGCTTTTTCGGAGGGGGCGAGGATGATGCGGGCGAGTTTGTGGTGGGCGCTGGTGGTGAGGGGGTGGAGGAAGTGGGCGAGGAGGAGGG
>NZ_LAVM01000035.1:0-58992 GCF_001083815.1 Nocardiopsis sp. SBT366
CACCCGCACCGCCCCCGGCACCCCCGACCCCACAGCAGGCAAGAAAGCGAAGATGTGACTTCGGCGGAATCCACCGCCAGGCGCGAACCGGAGGATTCCAGAACACCGACCGCCCCCGGCGGAGTGGACGAGAGGCTGCTGGCGCGGCTCAAGGTCCTCGCGGTGTGTCTGCTCCTGGGAGCACTGGCGGCGAGCATCGACCCCGGCAGGATCGTCAGCGACACCAAGATCGACCTGACGGTCAACCCCCTGGGGTTCATGGAGCGAGCCCTGCACCTCTGGGACGCCTCGTACTTCGGGCAGATCCAGAACCAGGCCTACGGGTACTTCTTCCCCAACGGCCCCTTCCACCTGCTGTTCGATGTGCTCGGCATGCCCGAGTGGCTCATCCAGCGCCTGTGGATGGCGGTGCTGCTCATCGCCGCGTTCGTGGGGGTGTACAAGGTCGCCGAGGCCCTGGGGCTGGGCACCGTCAACACCCGCATCATCGCCGGTGTGGCCTACGCGCTCGCCCCGCGCGTGCTCACCCTGCTGTCGTACAACTCGGCCGAGCTCCAGCCCATGCTGCTCATGCCGTGGATCCTGCTGCCGCTCGTCCTGGGCGCCAGGCACGGGTACCCGCCCGCGCGCATGGCGCTGCTGTCCGGCCTGGCGTTCCTCATGTGCGGCGGCACCAACGCCGCCTCCGAGCTGGCGGTCCTGGTCGTCCCCGGCCTGTACCTGCTCACCAGGGCCGGCGGCCCGCGCAAGTGGCGGCTGATCCTGTGGTGGTCGGGCGCACTCGTGCTCGCGTCGTTCTGGTACGTCGTCCCGCTGCTCATCATGTCGCGGTACGTGTACTCGTTCATGCCCTACACGGAGGACGCCGCCGTCACCACGGGGATCGCCTCCCTGTTCAACTCCCTGCGCGGTACCTCCAACTGGATGGGCTTCCTGCCCGACATGGGCAACACCGCCCTGCCCTCGGGCGCGGAACTCTCCCTGACCCCGTGGCTGGTCGCGGTGACGGCGCTGGTCGCCGGGCTGGGACTGGCCGGGCTCATCAACCGCCGCACCCCCGAACGCCTCTTCCTCATCAGCTGCCTGCTGGCAGGCACCGTGATCGTCGTCGCGGGCCACACCGGGGCCCTCACCGGCCCCTTCGCGCCGCTCATGCGGGATCTGTTCGACGGTGCCCTGGCGCCCTTCCGCAACGTCCACAAGTTCGACGCGCTCATCCGACTGCCGATCGTCCTCGGCCTCGCTCACCTGCCCGTCGTGGTCGCCAGGGACTGGGCCGACCGCCGCGACCGCGATCCCGGAGCGGTGGCCGGGGTCCGCCGGACCGTGGCCGGAGCGAGCGCGGCGGTCTTCCTGGTCACGCTCACGCCCATCGCGACCGTCGGCATCGCCCCCAGGGGCGGGTTCGAGGAGATCCCGGACCACTGGTACGAGGCCGTGGAGTGGCTGGAGGACCAGGGTGAGGACCGGGGCATGACCATGGCGCTGCCGGGGTCGGCGCGCGGCGAGTACGAGTGGGGTCGCCCCCTCGACGAACCCATGCAGCCGCTGCTCTCCGGTGCCTGGACCAACCACCAGATCATCCCGTGGGGCTCCTCGGGTGTCTCGCGGATCAACCACGAGATCGACCAGCGGGTCTCCTCCGGGCGCGGCTCCGAAGGGCTGGCGGACACCCTGGCACGGATGGGCGTCACCCACCTGATCGTCCGCAACGACCTCCAACGGGTGGGCAACAACGGCGGCTGGCCCGCCCGCGTCCACCAGTCGCTCAGGAACTCCCCGGGGGTCGCCGAGGCCGCCGAGTTCGGCCCGGTGATCGGCTCGGTCGACCACTCGTCCGCGTCCCAGTGGTTCGACCAGCCCTACCCCTCACTCACGATCTACGAGGTGGAGGGGGCCGCGCCCACGGTCGGCACCGTGCCGTCGGGCGACGCGCTGCGGGTGACCGGCGGCCCGGAATCGGTCCTCCACCTGGCCGAGCAGGGCATGGTCAACGACGACCGCCCGATCCTGCTCGGCGACGACCCCGGCGCCGACGCGGTCGCCGCGCAGGACACGATCGTCACCGACACCGTCCGCCGCCGCGAGGTCGTCTACTCCGACGTGCGCCGCAACGTCTCGGCCACCATGACCGAGGACCAGGAGCTGGAGCGCGACGTCCCCGCCCCCGACATCATGGACCCCGCCTGGGAGGAGTACGTCTCCCACGCCGAGGACCTGGGTGTGGCGGGGGTGACCGCGTCCAGCTCCGAGGCCGGTGTGGAGTCCCGGGCCAGCGACCGCGACCCCGGGCACGCCCCCCACGCGGCCCTGGACTCCGACCTCGGCACCGCCTGGCGGTCCAGCGCCTTCGCGGGCGCCCTCGGCCAGTGGATCGAGGTCGAGTTCGAGGAGCCCCGCGACCTCGGCGGGCTGAGCGTGGCCTTCGAGCAGCTCTCCGGCGAACCGCCGCCCTCGCGGGTCACCCTCATCACCGACGAGGGCAGGACCGAGGCGGCCGTGGCCGCCACCGACGAACCCCAGGAGCTGGCGGCGCCGCCCGGGCTCACCACCACGCTCCGGGTGCGGATCGACGAACTGGCCTGGGAACCGGAGTACCGCTTCGGCACCCGGGTGGGGATCTCCATGATCTCCCTGCCCGGCCTGGAGCCCACCCGCACGCTGAGGGTCCCCGGTCCCACCGACGCCGGGACCCTCCTCTTCACCGGGTCGACCGGCACCGCCCCCGGCTGCATGGAGGGGTCGCACGTGTGGGTGTGCAACCCCCGGCTGGAGGTGAGCGGTGAGGACGCCAGCGGACTCGACCGCACCTTCGACCTCTCGGCCGGAGCTGCCGCCGGGCCGCACGCCATCTCCGGGGAGGTGGTCCTCACCGACCCCCGCGAGGCGGAGAACGCCGCGAACCGGGCCGGTGGGTACCCGCTGGTGACCGGTTCCTCCACCGCCGTCAGCCACCCCGCAGCCATGGGCCGGGGCGCGCTCGACGACGACGAGACCACCGTCTGGTATCCGGACCCCGAGGAGAGGGAACCCTGGCTCGACATCGAGCTGGGGGAGCGGACCGCGATCGACCACATGAGGGTCGAGTTCCCCCGGGCCGACAGCGTGATGCGGCCGATCCGCGTCACCGTCGAGGGCGGCGGGACCGTCCGGGAGGGGTGGCTGGACGGCAGCGGCAGGGTCGACTTCGCCGAACTGACCGCCTCCTCCGTGCGGGTGACCTTCGAACGCCCCGAGGGTCAGGCCCTGGAGATCGGCGGCGTCGAGCTTCCGGACGTGCCCGCCGTGGACCCGCTCCCCGAGGGGGACGCCTCCACCACCTGTGGCCTGGGCCCGACCCTGCGCGTCAACGGCGAGCGTGTGGAGACCCGGATCAGCGACGGGACCCTCGCCGACCAGCTCACCGGCCGCCCGCTGCGGTACGAGACCTGCACCGACCTGGACCTGACCGAGGGCGAGAACCGGATCGTGGTCGACCCGGGCAACCGCTACCAGGTGCGTTCGGCCGTGGTGGAGACCAGCGACGGCGCGGCCGGTGGAACCCCCGGGGTCGACATGGCGGCGGTCGACGCGGTGCACACCTGGGGGCCCGGTGAGCGCCGCTTCGACGTGGACGTCGACGAGGACAGCTTCCTGGTGGTCAACGAGAACTTCAACGAGGGCTGGGAGGCCCGGGTCGACGGCGGCGACGGGCCGCTGGAACCGGTCCGGCTCGAGGGTTGGAAGCAGGCCTGGGTGCTGCCCGAGGGCAGCGCGGGCACGGTCACCCTCACCTACGCCCCGGACGCCGTCTACCACCGCGTGCTGGTGGCGGGCGGCGCCCTGGCCGCGCTGCTCGTGGTTCTGGCCCTGTGGCCGCGCCGCTGGCTGCCGGGCGGCAGGCGGTCGACGGCCGCCCAAGGCCCGCATGGTTCGCGCGCCCTGCCCGGCGTGGGGCCCGGCTGGCTGCCCCGACGAGTGGTGCTGCCGTTGGGCCTGGCCTACGGGGTCTGGATCGCGGGCTGGGCCGGTGCGGCCGTGGTCGGGCTGATCCTGCTGACCCTGTGGTGGCTGGCCCGACGGGCCCCGAAACGCCTGCGCCACGCCAAACCCGGCAGGCCGTCCCTGGGAGGTCGGGCACTGCCGTACCTCGCGGGGCCCTGGGTGGTCACGGTGTCCCTGGCCCTGGCCGGACTGGCCATGGCCTCGGGGACGCACCTGGTGGTGAACATGCCCTTCCACGACATCACCGAGACCCTGGGCACGGCGCTGCGCGGCTGGGTTCCGCAGGCGCTGTGCCTGCCCGCGATGGCCCGGCTCGTCCTGGCCCTGGGCCAGCGAGGGGACGGGTACGGGCCACCCTTTGCCGATGCCCCCGGGGCTCCGGCCGAGGGCTCCACGGAGACCTCCGGAGGCGGGGACCGGCGGACCGGACCGCCCGAGAACGGGACGGAACCGGAACGGGTGACCGACCGGCTGCCCGAGGCCGGTCACGACGTCGAGGAGGTGCGCGGGTGACGGCCCCCATGAGAACCGGCGCGGAACCGCCCCGGAGCCTGCCCCGGGGCACCCTCCTGGTGGCGGCGGGGACGTTCCTGCTGACCCTCTCCCTGTTGCTGCCGCTGTACGTGCACGACCGCGTCGCCCTGCTCCCGGCCGACGCCACCCTCGGCCTGCGCATGGTCGACGCCGACGCCAGCTACCTGGACACCGCCACCTGGAGCCTGGTTGAGGGCGCCGACCTCGAACGGGACACCCGGGTGGTGGCCTCCGGGCACGGCGCCGACTGGTCGGCGTGGGAGATGACGGTGGACACCTCCTCGTCGGAGCGGGTGCTCGACCACTGGAGCCGCAGGGTCATCGTGGACCGCAGGACCGGTCGGGCGGTCAACTGCTGCGGTGAGCACGTCAACGGCGACCGCGCGGTGCGCCAGGCCGGGCTGGTCCTGTACTGGCCGCCCGGGGCGGCCGAGGGGAACCACTCCTTCTACGACGCCGAGGTGCGCTCGGCCCCCTCGGTCGAGTTCGAGGACGACGACGCGGTCGCCGGGGTGGCCGTGCGCCGCTACACCCAGACCGTGGACGCCACCCAGGTCCCCGACTCCGCGCGGGAGGTACCCGCCGCCCTGTTCGATCCCGACGCCGACGGCACCGTCAGCGCGAACCGCTGGCTCACGGCCGAGCGGACCTTCTGGGTCGAGCCGGTCACCGGCATCGTCGTGAACCTGGAGGAGCGCAGGCACGAGACCTTGCGGCCGCAGAACGGCTCGGGTGAGGTGGACCTGCTCGACACGGAACTGACCCTGTCCGACGGACAGGTCTCCGGCTACGCCGAACAGGCCCGGGTGCGTTCGCTGCTGCTGCGTGGACTCGACCGCTGGGCGCCCTGGACCCTGGCCCCGATCGGTGCCGTCGCCGTCCTGGTCGGTCTCCTCGGCGCCTGGCGGTCCCGGACCCCGGCCGCCGAGACGGAGACCGAAGCGGCGACCGGAACCGAGGAGCGCTCGCCGGAGGACGCGAAAACCGGGTGACGATCCGGGGGAGCGGAGGGCAGGATCGGTCCGAACCGATCCCCCGGAGGCGCCGTGCCCGACGATCCCCCGAACCCCGCCGCCCCGGCGGCGCGCCGCCTCCGCGCGGCGGCGCTGCTCACCGCCATCCTGCTGTCGTCGATGGGGGACGAGGTGGTGCTGGTCGCGGCCGTGTTCCAGCTCGCCGAGACCGGGAACTCCCTGTGGGTCACCGCTCTGCTGACCGCCCAGATCGGTCCGCTCGTCCTGCTCGCGCCGCTCGCCGGGGCGGTACTGGACCGCTTCGACACCGGCCGTGTCCTGGTCCTGGCCTGCGTGGGGCAGGGCCTGGCCATCCTGCCCGCCGTCTGGTTCCCCCACCCCGGTGTCCTGGTGCTGTGTGTCCTCACGGTCAGCTCCCTGGCGGCCCTCGTCAATCCCGCGATCCTCACCCTTCTGCCCGGCGCCGCCGGGGACCTCTCCCCGGTGCACGCCAACTCGCTGTTCGAGGGGGCCCGGGCCTCGGCCACCGTGCTCGGCCCTCTGGTGGGAGGGGTGCTGGTGGGCCTCTTCGGGATCGTCCCGGCCCTGCTCACGGACTCGGCGAGCTTCTTCGTGGCGGCCGGGACCTTCCTGCTCCTGGGCGTGCGGCGCCCCGCGGCCAGTACCACCGGCACCCTGTGGTCGGGCGCGTTGGACGGTGCCCGCCACGTCCTCCGGGCCCGGCTGTTCCGCGTGCTGATGCCGGTCCTGCTCCTCGCGGTGGTGGCCACGTCCACCACCAACGTGGCCATGGTGTTCGTGACACGGGAGGTGATGGGACACGGGGCCGAGGTCTTCGGGGCGCTCACGGCGGGCTGGGGCGCGGGCCTGCTGTCGGGTGCGTTGGCCGTGTCGGTGCTGCGCCCGGCCCCGACCGGGCGCGGGGTGGCGCTCGCCGCCGCCCTCGTGGGTGCGGCGCTGGCACTGTGGGCCTGGTTCCCGGTGCTGTGGGTGGCGGCAGTGTGCGTGGTGCTGGCCGGTGCGGGCAACTCCGTGTTCAACATCCTGCTCAGGTCGGTGGTCCACCGGCACACACCGGAGTCCCTCCTGGGGCGGGCCCACGCGCTCATGGGCGCGGTGGTCAACGGAGGTTTCGTCGTGGGATTCCTGATCGCCGGATGGTTCGCCGCTGACCACCCCCGGGAACTGCTGGCCGCCGCCGGGTCGGTGGCCCTCCTCGCCGGGCTGGTCGGGGCACTGGTCGTCCGGCTCTCCGGCGCGGACACCGGGACCGCAGGGACGGACGGGACGGACGGTGATCCCGGGGTCCCGGAAGGGCGGATCGCATAGGATTCCACCCATGTGCGGTCGCTATGCCCAGTCCAGGAACGTGCACCAGCTCCAGCTGGCCTTCGCCCTCCCCGAGGAGGCCCAGGACGGCACGGGGGACCCGCGCGCCTGGCCGCCGCTGGAGGAGCTCGACCCGGACTACAACATCGCGCCGGGCAGCCCGGTGTACGCCGTGCTCGGCCCGCCGCCCCAGGGGGGCACCTCCGGTGAACCGGGGCCGCGCTCCCTGCACACGATGCGCTGGGGCCTCGTTCCCGGCGGCGCCAGGGACCGCAACGTCGGCTACCGCATGATCAACGCGCGCGGCGAGACGGTCGCGGACAGGCCCGCCTTCCGCACCGCCTACCGGCACCGCCGGTGCCTCCTCCCGGCCGACGCCTACTACGAGTGGCAGCTGCTCAACAAGGACGGCACCACCGAGGCCAGCACCTCTCCCGCCACCGACCCACAGCACAAGAGGCGCAAGGCCAAGGCCGCCAAGAAGCCCTTCTCCGTGCACTATTCCGGAGACGAACCGCTCGCCCTGGCCGGGATCTTCGAGCGCTGGCGCGACCCCGAGGTCGACGACCCGAGCGACCCCGACGCCTGGTTGTGGACCTGTGCGGTCATCACCACCGAGGCCGCCCCCGAACTCGCCCACATCCACGAACGCATGCCCGTCGTGGTGCCGCGCGAGGACTGGTCCGTCTGGCTCGACCCCGCCACCGGCGCCGAGGAGCTGGCCCACGTGCTGGACGACTCCCCGGTGGACCGGTTCTCGGTGGACGAGGTCTCCACCGAGGTCAACAGCGTCAAGAACAACGGTCCCCACCTGCTGGAACCGGCCGAGGACTCCGGCCGCGGCGAACCGGAGACACTTTTCTGACCCCGGTGAGGCTGGACAGGGCCGGGGACGGCCTGTGTATGGTGTGCGAGGCCACGGGGGAGTGCTTCCCCGGGCCCTGGACACCGTGATCGAGGTGTCCCGGCACGTTTGACGTGCGCACATGTGAATACGCAACGCGGGAGCTCGCGCCATGGCGGGCTGAGAGGGCGACTCAAGGGTGTCGCCGACCGCAGAACCTGTTCGGGTAATTCCGACGTAGGGAGGCATGCCATGACGGCTATCGACGGTCGTGACGTTTCCACCGCCGACGAGCACCGGGTGACCACAGGTCCCATCATGGGATCTCGCAAGGTCCACGACGAGATCACCACCCCTGAGGGCACCACCCTCCGCGTCCCGCGCCGCCGGGTGGATCTCAGCAACGGCAGCCACTTCGATCTGTACGACACCTCCGGCCCCTACACCGACGACAACGCACGCATCGACGTCCACCAGGGGCTCCCGCGCACCCGCGAGACGTGGGCACTGGACCCCGTCGACGGGGCGACCACCCAGCTGGCCCACGCCAGGGCCGGAACCATCACCCCCGAGATGCGCTTCGTGGCCGCTCGGGAGGGCGCCGACCCCGAGTTCGTCCGCGCCGAGGTCGCCATCGGCCGCGCGGTCATCCCGGTCAACCGCAACCACCCCGAGTCCGAACCCACCATCATCGGCAAGAACTTCCTTGTGAAGATCAACGCCAACATCGGCAACTCCGCCGTCACCTCCTCGGTGCCCGAGGAGGTCGAGAAGATGGTGTGGGCCACACGTTGGGGCGCCGACACCGTGATGGACCTGTCCACCGGCAAGCGCATCCACGAGACCCGCGAACGCATCGTCCGCAACTCACCGGTGCCCATCGGCACCGTCCCGATCTACCAGGCACTGGAGAAGGTCAACGGCGACCCCACGAAGCTGAGCTGGGAGATCTACCGGGAGACCATCATCGAGCAGGCCGAACAGGGCGTGGACTACATGACCGTCCACGCGGGCGTCCTGCTCCGGTACGTGCCGCTGGCCGCCCGCCGCGTCACCGGCATCGTCTCGCGCGGCGGCTCCATCATGGCCGCGTGGTGCCTGGCCCACCACAGGGAGAGCTTCCTCTACACCCACTACGAGGAGCTGTGCGAGATCCTGCGCCGCTACGACGTCACGTTCTCCCTGGGCGACGGCCTGCGCCCCGGCTCCATCGCCGACGCCAACGACGAGGCCCAGTTCGCCGAGCTGCGCACCCTGGGCGAGCTCACCCACATCGCCCGATCGCACGACGTGCAGGTGATGATCGAGGGCCCCGGCCACGTGCCGATGGACAAGATCAGGGAGAACGTGCGCCTGGAGGAGGAGCTGTGTGGTGAGGCGCCATTCTACACGCTCGGCCCCCTGGCCACGGACGTCGCCCCCGGCTACGACCACATCACCTCCGCGATCGGAGCCGCGCAGATCGGCTGGCACGGCACCGCGATGCTCTGCTACGTGACCCCCAAGGAGCACCTCGGGCTGCCCAACCGCGACGACGTCAAGACCGGCGTCATCACCTACAAGCTCGCCGCCCACGCCGCCGACGTCGCCAAGGGACACCCGGGCGCCCAGGAGTGGGACGACGAACTGTCCAGGGCGCGCTTCGAGTTCCGGTGGCAGGACCAGTTCCACCTGTCCCTGGACCCGGAGACCGCGCAGGCCTTCCACGACGAGACCCTGCCCGCCGAACCGGCCAAGACCGCGCACTTCTGTTCGATGTGCGGGCCCAAGTTCTGCTCGATGAAGATCTCCCAGGACGTGCGCAGGTACGCCGAGGAGAACGGCCTGGACACCGTCGAGGCGATCGAGAAGGGCATGGCCGACAAGTCCGCCGAGTTCGCCGACGGCGGCAACCGCGTCTACCTGCCGCTCGCCGACTAGGGAGCGCCCGTCCCGGGCCCGTCACACCGCAGGGTGTGGCGGGCCCGCCGGCCATCGCCCAGAGTCACAGCAGCACCGGTGGCACCGGCGGTACCACCAGCTTCACACCCACCAGAAGCAACTGGAGCGGCGCCGGGCCCGGCTACTCGGGCTTGTGGGCGCTGGCGACCAGGTGGACGCCGACGTAGTCGTCGGAATCGGCCGCGTGCAGTTCCATCTCGACCAGCCGCGCCATGGACCTGGGATCGCGGGCCAGCATCATCTCGACCGTGGACGCCGACAACACCGTGCGCGGCTTGATCCACTCCAGTTCGAGCCCGGCCTCGGTGACCATCTCCGTGACCTGCTCGGCGGTGAAGCAGCGGGTGATCGAACCGTCCGGCCAGGGCACCAGGAGCACGTCGGCGCTGGGCGCGTGGCTCAGCTCCGGCCAGGCGTCCTGTTCGGCCAGCAGCGCCATGCCCAGGACCACGGAGTCCACGCAGACCAGCACCCGGCCGCCAGGACGCAGCACCCGGGCCACCTCGGACATCGACGACTCGGTGGCCAGGTGCCGGGAGAACACCCGGTTGTCGGCGATCACCCCGTCGAACGACTCGGGGGTGAAGGCGCGCAGGAAGGCGGAGTCGCCCACCACGTGCCGCAGACGACCGCGCGGTGTGGGGCGCGGCACCACGGCCCGGCCGTTCACCAGGGTGAGCGGCCGACGCATGGCCATGTCAACCGAGGGCAGCAGCGTGACGACGTCGTGGCCAGCGGCGACGGCGCGTGGAGTCCCCTGGAAGTCGGGGCTGGACAGGTCGAGCAGCCGGGAGGGCCGCTCGGGGAGCCACCGGCTGATCTGTGCCTCCGCGACCGCCCAGTAGAAGCGCCAGTAGTCCGAGAGCCGGTCCGTGGTGGCGAACTGGGCGGCGGGCGATCGGGGGCGGTCGGAGGCCGGAGTCGAGGACGGTCGCACGTGCACTCCTCTCCATCCTTCAGTGTGTCCTACCCGCACTCTGCCATGCCTCACCTTCACCGACGCGGGCAAACGACAAAGTTCGGGGCGAGGGGACCCGGCCACCGCCCGCAGGGGCGGAATCAGCCAGACGAGGACGTTGTTGTGACCAGCACCGCCCGGGGAGTGGTCCCGGAGGGGGTTCCCGAGGCGGGGACCCGCCAGAACACGGGAGCAGGAAAGGGGAGGGGTTCGAGCATGCCGACCGCTGGTGCGTGCCTTGAGCGCGAGGAAACGGCGTTGGCGCCACGCGGCGTCGATGCGCAGGTCGGGGGTGTGGGAACGTATCGTTGGGATACGGACACCCCACCAGGGGCCAGCGCGAGGAGGCCGAAGGGCTTGGACCAGAGCCAGGAGACAGCCGGGGAACGGGACGAGCGGTTCGAGAGGGACGTGCTTCCCTTCCTCGACCAGCTCTACTCGGCGGCACTGCGCATGACACGCAACCCCTCGGACGCCGAGGACCTGGTACAGGAGACCTTCGCCAAGGCGTTCGGTTCCTTCCACCAGTTCAAGGAGGGGACCAACCTCAAGGCGTGGCTGTACCGCATCCTCACGAACACCTTCATCAACTCCTACCGCAAGAAGCAGCGGGAGCCGAAGCAGGCCGGGACCGAGGACGTCGAGGACTGGCAGCTCGCCCAGGCCGCCTCGCACACGGCGGCGGGGCTGAAGTCCGCCGAGGCCGAGGCGCTCGAACACCTCCCCGACAGCGACGTCAAGCGCGCCCTCCAGGAGCTTCCGGAGGACTTCCGGATCGCGGTCTACCTCGCGGATGTCGAGGGGTTCGCGTACAAGGAGGTCGCCGAGATCATGGGCACCCCCATCGGGACGGTCATGTCCCGGCTGCACAGGGGGCGGCGCCAGCTGCGTTCCCACCTTGAGGAGTACGCGGTGGACCGTGGTTTCCTCCCCGCGACCAGAGCCGCGGAGGCCTCGGCCGTCGCGTCGGGGTCGGCTGCGGGGGGTCGAGGACAGGTGAGCGGGTCGGATCGGGGAGATCGGCAATGAGCGGCGGCCACGACAAGTCGGAGACGGACACCCCGTGCAGCGAGGTGCTCGAGAAGCTCTACACCTACCTTGACGGTGAGCTCGAGGAGAGCGACTGCCCAGAGGTCAGGGCGCACCTGGACGGGTGCAGCCCCTGCCTTGACGAGTACGGCCTGGAAGAGGCCGTGAAGAAGCTCGTCGCCAAGCACTGCGGTTGCGATCCGGTCCCGCTGGACCTGCGGGACAAGGTCCTCGGTCGGCTGGCGGAGGCCCGCAAGGAGCAGCTGGCCCGCGAGGCCAGGGCTGACTTCCCCGGGACCCCCGCCTGACAGCGGCCTGAGCCGTCGACGGCCGGGGGCCGTCCGGGGCGCGGTGGCGAAAGCTGGCATTCCAGCTTTCGCCACTTTTGTGTATTCAGGGGTGCTTGTTGGTTTCTGGTGCACTTTGGGTCATTTGTGTGCTTTTGTAAAAAGAGTGCGACGGATCCCGTTGGGTCCGGGGGTTTTGGTCACTCGGGTGTCGGGTGGGTGGTTCTCGGGGGGTTCGACACGCCCGATGACGCGAATCGGTTTTCGGTCGTGACCGAGTCGGAATGAATTTCCTTGAACTTGTGAGAGTCCGTTTCGAATGCTCACGATGGGTAGTCATGCCTGATGGCGTCCGCTGGCCTGGCTGGCAGGATCCCCCGGGGAATCGGCGGTCCCCGGTGTCGCGCCTGTGGTCTATTGTCACTCTGTGTAGTCATCTGGAATGACTAATTGAATTAGTAATTCCACGCTCCGGAACTTCTCACCCCCGGGGATGTCGAGTGTGCCTCCGGTTCGGGTTGGGGGTAATCAGGATGGTGTCGTGGCCCGTTAAACTGGAGGCCTTATCCAACGAATAAGGTAATTTGCGCGGCGTGCCCAGGGGATGAGGGGGCCGCCGCCACGGGGAGAAGGGGGACGACTGATGTTCGTCACCATGTTCGGTTCGATGATGTCCGCCGTTTTGATGGCTTCCACTTTTACCGGATGGTCTTGGTGGTAGAACAGAACCGGTGAAACCATGACAGTCCGGTCGTCGTCGGTGGGGGGTGAACGGGGGTGCGGGCTCTTCCTTGGGGCGCGCGTGTCTACGTCGGGATCATCGTTGTCAGTGCTGTCGCCATCATGCTCGTCGGTCCCTACACGGGGATCGACCTGGGGACCCTGGTACTCATCGCGGTCCTCTTCGTCGTCGCGGAGTCGATAAGCACACACGTCGTCGTCGACGTCAAGGAAGCCGGAATCTCGCCGAGCTCGGCCGTGGCCCTGGCCGCCGTCGTGCTGGTGGGACCGGTCGGCGCGGCCGTGGTCGGGTTCGCCTCCTGCCTGGCCGTCCGCAGACAGGGCCTGGTCAAGCGGGCCTTCAACGGGGCGCAGTTCGCGCTGGCGGCCCACGTGGCCGGACACGTCTACCTCCTGCTCGGCGGCACGGTGGGGGTGCCGGGACAGTCCGACTTCCCCGGCATCGTCCTGCCGTACGTCGCCGCGGTCCTGACGCACACGCTGCTCAACTCGGTGCTCATCGGCGTCCTCATGTGGTGCCTGGGCGTCACCCGGCCCCCCGGTGCGGGGCCGATGCGCTGGCGTCCGCTGGCCGCCCTGGAGGTCGCCTCCGTGGGCTACCAGATGCTGGGCCTGGCGATCGCGGCCATCTGGGGCGCGGTGGGGATCATCGCCCCGCTGCTCGTCCTGCTGCCGCTGTTCATCGCGCGGTGGGTCTTCGGGCAGCAGACCGCCGAGGCGCGGGCGCACGAGGCCACCCTGGCCACGCTGTGCCAGGCCGTGGAGACGAAGGACTACTACACCCGGGGCCACTGCATGCGGGTGGCCCAGGGCTCGGCGATGATCGCGGCCGAACTGGGTATGCCCGCCGAGCGGGTGCAGAAGATCCGGTACGCGGGGATGCTGCACGACATCGGCAAGCTCGGGGTGCCCACCAAGGTGCTCCAGAAGAACGGCAAGCTCACCGACGACGAGTACGCGGCGATCAAGCTGCACCCCACGCGCGGGTACGAGATCGTCCGCGAGATCAGCTTCCTGGACGAGGCGCTCGCGGGCATCCGGCACCACCACGAGCGTCTGGACGGGCGCGGCTACCCCATGGGGCTGGTGGGGATGGAGATCCCCGAGTCCGCCCGGATCATCAGCGTGGCCGATGTCTTCGACTGCCTCACCTCGACGCGCTCCTACCGCAAGGCCTGGTCCGTCGAGGACGCCATCGTCGAGCTCCGGCGCTGCGCGGGCAGCCAGTTCGATCCCCGCATGGTGGAGGCCCTCGTCCGGGCCGTCACCCGTGAGGGTTGGGAGACCCCGGACATCGCGGAACCGCCGGGTGGTTGCTACGGCGCCTCCGTCGAGTCCGGGGCCGGGGACACGGGCGCGACGGTGCCGGCCGCACCGCGGCGCGACGGCACGGCACCGGTGGCCGAGTCCACGTCGGCGGCCGCGGTTACGGGGGGCCAGGACCGGTGATGACGCAGAAGCAGTCGGAGGGGCCGCTCCCCGGGCCCTACCCCTGTGGCCCCGAGGGCGGGGCGCTGAGCCACCAGCGGTCCTGGGGGCCCGCCTGGCGCACCGCGAGACCCTTCCGGGCGGTCCTGGTGGGCGGGGTGGGCGCCGCCTCGCTGGCCGCCCTGGTGTGGACCGCGGCGGCCGGGTTCCACCAGCCCTACGTGGCCCTGGCCTTCTGCCTGGTCATCGCGGGCGGCGAGCTGGCCAGGATCACGCTCCCGGGACACCGGGAGTCCGCGCCGATCGCCCTGGCAGGGGCGATCGCCTACGCGTTCCTGCTCAGCCTGGGCGGTGAGGCCAGCCACCACACCGCCTGGCAGGTGGTGGCGGTGGTCGCCTTGGGCGTGGCCCTGGGCGAACTCCCGCACGTGGCGGTGGGCCGCGGCCCACGGCTGGAGGACGTCGCGCGCAGGGTGCTCACCGCGTCGCTGCTCGCCGTCGCCTTCCGCCCCCTGGTGGAGGCCCTGGCCCTGACCGGGCCCTCGGTCGTGGTCGCCCTGATGATGACCGTCCTGGTTGCCCTGGCGTGGTCGCTGGACGTCGCGGTCTCCGCCGTGCTGCGTGCCGAGCGGCTGCGCACCCGCCTGGTCGTGGCCATGCGCGACGAGGCCCGGGCACAGGTCGCCACCGGCGGCGCGATCGCCTCCAGCGGAGTGCTGATCGCCCTGGCCTGCACGGTGACCGGCCTGGTGGGTCTGCTGGTCTTCCTCGCCCCGCTGTTGGTCTCCCAGGTGGCCTTCCGCAGGCACGCCGAGGTGCGCCGCACCTACCTGGAGACGGTGCGGGCGCTGTCCCGCGTCACCGAGGTGGGCGGATACGTGGAGAACGGCCACTCGCGGCGTGTCAGCCAGCTCTCCCACGGCATTGCCTGCGAACTGGGCCTGGCCGAGGCGGAGCTGCTGGAACTGGAGTACGCGGCGCTCATGCACGACATCGGCCAGCTCTCCCTGCGCGAACCCATCGCGGGCGGCGCCACCCTGCTGTCCTCACCGAGGGAACAACGGCGGATCGCCGAGCTGGGTTCGGCCATCATCCGGGAGACCGGGGTGCTGGACAACGTCGCGGAGATGGTCCGACGCCAGTGCGAGCCGCTGGCCGGGGACGGCGACGAGGGGGTGCCCCCGCTGGGCAGCCGCATCATCAAGGTCGCCAACGCCTTCGACGACCTGGTCGGTGAGAACGGTGACGCCGAACGCCGGGCCGCCGTGGTCGAACGCCTGCGTATGGACACCGGCAGCGAGTACGACCCGCGCGTGGTCGACGCCCTCTCCAACGTGCTCGCGCGCGGCTGACCCGGTCACCCGGGAAAGGGAGAGACCGCCCCGGAGTCCGTCACCCGGGCAGGGCGGTGCGTCGACGACGTCCGAGCACCGGGGAACGTTTGCCCACGGCCCCTCCCCATGTGCGGGCGCAGGCCCCGGACCGGCGCCGGGAACGGTACCGCCGCCAACCGGTGCGGGGGCGTGACGGTGGCGGGGACGTCGGCGAGGGGCACCGCGAACGGCCGCGGAAGCGCGGACGCCACGAGCGGGTCCGAGGGCCCCGCACCCGGGCGGAGGGGGTCTCCGGCCCGGGGCGGGAAAAATCCGGTGGGAGGACGGACACGGGGGAGCGCGACGGGGTCCGCGCCGCGCGCCTGCCTGGATCAGTCCCGGGGCGGGCGCAGGCGGGTGACGAACTTGTAGCGGTCGCCGCGGTAGAGCGAGCGGACCCACTCCACCGGGTGCCCGTCGCCGTCGAAGCTGTGCTGGCAGTGCAGGACCAGGGGCAGCCCCACGTCCACACCGAGCAGGCGGGCCTCGTTGGGAGTGGCGAGGACGGTCTCGATGGAGGCCTCCGCCTCCGCGAGGGAGACGTCGTAGGCGCTCGCCAGAGCCTCGTAGAGCGACGCGTAGCGGTCCAGCTGCCTCCGGAGTCCGGGGAAGCGCCGCGCGGCCAGGTGGGCCGTCTCGACGGCCATGGGCTCACCGTTGGCCAGCCGTAGCCGTTCGATGCGCAGCACGCGGCCGCCGGAGCGGATCGCGAGGAGCTCCGCGAGCTGGTCGTCCGCGTTGATGTAGCTCACGTCCAGGATGCGGGTGGCCGGGTGCAGGCCGTGCGCCCGCATCTCCTGCGTGTAGCTGGTCAGCTGGAGGATCTGCGCGACCTTCGGCTTGGCCACGAACGTGCCCTTGCCCTGGATGCGCAGGAGCCGGCCCTCGACCACCATCTCGGTCAGGGCCTGGCGCACCGTGGTGCGCGAGGTGCCGAACTGGGTGGCCAGTGATCGCTCGGGCGGGACCGGGTTCCCCGCCGGCATCGCCTCGATCAGCTCCAGCAACTGCTTCTTGACCTGGTAGTACTTCGGCACTCTGGGGTTGCCGTCCAGGGTGTGCTGACCAGTCATCAGTCTCCTCCGCCGCGTTCCGCGCCCCGCCCGGACGTGGTCGGTGCGGCCGCCTTCCGGCCGTCGATTGGTGTGGACCACTGGTCGAGTGCGTGTCTCTTGAGTATGCACGGCTTCATGGGATGATTTGTGAGTGCCTCACCTCAGCGACCTCATTCGCCGTCACACGTCACTCAAGCAGGCGGACCTGGAGTGGATCCACTCTCTGGCCTCCGACTGGCAGCTTCTGGCCGACCTCTCCTTCGCGGACCTCGTGCTGTGGGTGCGCCTGCGCGAGGACGACGGGTGGATAGCCATCGCGCAGATGCGGCCCACGACCGGCCCGACCGCCTTCCAGGACGACCTGGTTGAGGCGGTGCTCCGGGACGACATGACCGATGTCACGTCCCGGTCCGCCCCCAGGGTGGTCGGCCGCCGGGCCCTGATAGACCGCGCCTGGAGCGAGGGACGGATCTGCCGCGACGGCGACCCCGACTGGTCCGGCGGGGTCCCGGTGCGCGAGGAGACCATTCCGGTCCGCCGTGAGGGCAACCTCATCGCGGTCATCCAGCGCAGCACCAACCTGAGTTCGGCGCGAACCCCCAGCCGCCTGGAGCTCACCTACCTCCAGAGCGCGGGCGACCTCGCCCAGATGATCGCCGAGGGCGCCTTCCCGTTCAGCGACCAGGGTCCGCTCATGGTCCGCTCCCCGAGGGTCGGTGACGGGCTGCTGCGCCTGGACCAGAACGGCGAGGTGGTCTACGCGAGCCCCAACGCCCTCTCGGCGTACCGGCGCCTGGGCCTGGCGGCCGACCTCGTGGGTGCGCGCCTGGACCGCACCACGCTGGAGCTGGCCGCGCAGGGGGAGGCCCGCGACGAGAACCTCACCTACACCGCGAGCGGGCGCGCGCCCCAGGAGGCCGAGGTCGAGGCGCGCGGGATCACCGTGCAGCTGCGGGCAATACCGCTGGTGATCGACGGGGTGCGGATCGGCGCGCTGGTGATGGTCCGCGACGTCACCGAACTGCGGCGGCGCGAGCGCGAGCTGATGACCAAGGACGCCACCATCCGGGAGATCCACCACCGGGTGAAGAACAACCTCCAGACGGTGGCGGCGCTGCTGCGGCTCCAGTCACGGCGTCTGGACATCCCCGAGGCGCGGGCCGCCCTGGACGAGGCGGTCGGCCGGGTGGGGTCCATCGCGATCGTGCACGAGATGCTCTCGCACACGCCGGACGAGGTGGTCGACTTCGATGACATCGCCGATCGCGTCATGCAGATGGCGGCGGAGGTGTCCTCGACGGGTCAGGCCGTGGTGCCCAGGCGCGACGGCCACTTCGGGCTGCTGAACGCGCTGGTGGCGACCCCGTTGTCGATGGTGCTGGCCGAACTGGTGCAGAACGCGGTGGAGCACGGTCTGGGCCAGGGGCCGGGACTGATCGAGGTGCGTGTGCGCCGGTTCGACACCGGGCCGGGCCATCCGGGGCCGAGCAGCCTGGAACTGGCCGTCTCCGACGACGGCGGCGGTCTTCCGGCGGACTTCGACCTGGAGGGGACCACGAGTCTGGGGTTGCAGATCGTGCGAACCCTGATCGTGGGTGAGCTCGGCGGGACCCTGGCGATCAAGCCGAAGGATTCCGGCGGTACCGAGGTGGCGATCAGCCTGCCACTGGAGCACGAGGAGCGGGAGGTTCCCTGAGGGAGCCCGAGGGGGCCGGGGGAACCGCTCCCGGTCGGGGGCCGCACGGACGTGTGCGATCCCCCGCCGCGCCAACGGGGGTCGTCGGTCGGTCGGGGCCGGTGGTCAGCTACGGACCATCGGGCGCAGCGTGGTGCCACGGCGCTTGATGCGACGGCGTTCCTCTTCGGAGGTGCCGCCCCAGACGCCGCCGTCCTGGCCGCTCTCCAGCGCCCACTTCAGACACGCCGAGCTGACCGGGCAGCGCTGACACACCGCCTTGGCCTCCTCGATCTGGTTCAGTGCGGGGCCGTAGTCGCCGATGGGGAAGAAGAGTTCGGGGTCTTCGTCACGGCAGGCTGCGTCATGGCGCCAGTCCATGCGGTCCACTCCTCACAGTGAGGCGATCATTTGTGAAGCTTTTCACGATCGGAATGTGCAAGGGCGCCCGGCGGAGGGGGTCCACCGGCGGTGTCGTCAAGGCCGAGGTAAGTGAGGTTTCACCCCACGGCCACGTGGGAAGCGCCCAAATTAACTCGCCCGTAACTCGCGGCGATATCCTGAGCGTGCCAGGAACGCGGGGGGCATGCAAGAGTCCCCGAGGCCAAAGGTCCTGTTCGGCGTGTCGGGTGCGTCACAGTCATCGGGAATGGCTGCTTTCGACGTTATTAACAGATGATTCGTAATGCCTTCGGTACCGAGTGGAAGTTGACCTCTTCGCGCTCGCCCAGGTATTCACCGTCGATTTGGAAGGCCCGGGGATGGGACGACGAGATGCGTAGTGACACCTGGTCGTGCCAGGTCACGTAGCCGTCTCCGCGTGCGGGAAGGCCCTTGGGGAAGAACATTTGGGAAAGAACCCAGCCAGTCAGCGCGTGCGAGGACTGCGTCAGCGCGAATGCGTCCAGACCCAGTTCGAAACGTGAGGCCGGGGTGGGCTGAAGTGGCAGCGCTCCCGCGTAGGTCCACGGAGTGGTGTTCGTGACCAGCGCGAAATAGACGTCCTCCAGTGACGTTCCGTCGCTGGACACGCTGAGTGACGGATCGCGGATATCGCCCCGGAAGAACAGCTTTACCGCGGTCTCCGCGTACAGCGCGGGGGTGGCCTTCCGGCCGTTGCCGCGTTCCTGCTCCACCTGCTGCACCACATCGGCGTCCCACCCGAAACCGGCGCAGAAAGTGAAGTAACGGTCGTCCTGGTCGCCGGTGATCCGGCCCAGTCCGATCTCCCGCTCACGCCCCGCCCGAATGGCCTCCAGGACGGCGCCGGTCGCCTCGACGGGGTCGCCGGGGACCCCGAGCGAGCGGATGAAGACGTTCGCGCTCCCGCCCGGGATGACGGCGTACCGGGGGCGGGGCAGGTCCTCGGGCGTGGTGAGGAGCCCGTTGACGACCTCGTTCACGGTGCCGTCACCGCCCAGGCTCAACACGAGTTCGTACCCGTCCGCGGCCGCGCCCCGCGCCAGCTCGCGAGCGTGGTCACGATGAGCGGTCTCGACGGGGGTCACGTCCAGCTCGGAGGCCAGGGCGCCCAGGATCACCTCGCGCGTGCGGGAGGTGGTCGTGGTCGCCTGGGGGTTCACGATGAATAGGGCTCGCACCCGGTCAGTCTAGGCGGTGCGTCGTCCGCGACGGGAGCGGAGTCGGGCCTCACCACGGGGGTTCGCCGCGCGTGGGCGCCGGGAGGCCCGCGCGCGGGAGGTGCCTCCGAGTGGGCGGGCCGGAGAGGGGGACACCGGGAGCGCGTATAGGCTCGTCGGGTGTCTTCGCGTCCCTTCACCATCGTCATCGCCGCCGTGCTGGAGGCCCTGATCGGGCTGGTCGCGGCGGTCGCCGGAATCTACAGCCTGTACACCGCGATCACCGGACGGGCCACCGATCCGGTCTCCTCCGCCATCCCGCTCACCGTGATCGGGGTCGGAGTCGGTGTGCTGCTCGTCTTCGTCGCGTACGGGCTCTGGAACCTGCGCGACTGGGCCCGTACCCCGGTGGTGGTCACCCAGCTCTTCATGGCCGTGGTGGCGTACTACATGTACACGGGGGAGCAGTACGTGATCTGCGCGGTCATGCTGGCCGTCGCCGTCGCCGCGGCGGCCGCCGTGCTGGCGCCGCCGACGACCGCGGTGCTGTTCTCCGACACCGAGGGGCGCCGGTAACGGTCACCGCGGCCGTCGGCCGCGCACCGGGTCAGTCGTCCGTGGTCAGAGCCTGCCGCAGCTGGGCCAGGGTGCGCGCCAGCAGACGCGACACGTGCATCTGGGAGATGCCCAGCTCCTGGGCGATCTGGGACTGCGTCATGTTCCCGAAGAAGCGCAGCAGCAGGATGCGCTTCTCGCGGGGCGGGAGCTGCTCCAGGAGCGGTTTGAGCGACTCCCGGTACTCCACGCCCTCCAGGGACTCGTCGACGATCCCCAGGGAGTCGGCCACCGCGGGGGCGTCCTCGTCCCCGCTGTCGGGGGCGTCCAACGACACCGTCGAGTAGGCGTTGGCGGACTCCAGGCCCTCCAGCACCTCCTCCTCGGTCATCTGGAGGTGCGCGGCCAGCTCCGCGACGGTGGGCGAGCGCCCCTCGCGCTGGGACAGGTCGCTGACCGCCTTGGTCAGCGAGAGCTTCAGCTCCTGGAGACGGCGCGGTACCCGCACCGCCCAGCCCTTGTCCCGGAAGTGGCGCTTGATCTCACCGACGATCGTCGGGGTCGCGTACGTGGAGAACTCCACCCCGCGCTCCAGATCGAACCGGTCGATGGACTTGATCAGCCCGATCGTGGCCACCTGCGTGAGGTCGTCCAGCCACTCGCCCCGGTTGCGGAACCTGCGGGCCAGGTACTCCACCAAGGGCAGGTGGAGCTCGACCAGTTCGTCGCGGATCGCCCTGCGCTCGGGCGCGTCCGCGTCGAGGTCGTTAAGGCGCTCGAACAACTCTCTCGCGCGCGCCCGGTCGGGCACCGCGTGCTCGGTCTTCGCTGTCAGAGCGGGCCCCCTTTCGCTCACGCCGGCTCCAGGGCGCCACGGCGTTTGTACAGGACGATGTAGACGCGGTCGTCCGGACCGACCCCCGCGTCGACATCCCCGGCGAGAGCGGAAAGAACGGTCCAGGCGAAGGTGTCACGTGCGGGCAGGCGTCCGTCCGCCGTCATCACCGAGACCGAGATGCGCATCCCGTCGGGGGTGAGTTCGAATTCCGTGGTCAGTTCTGTGCCGGGCAGCGCCTGGGAGAGGAGCATCGCGCAGGCCTCGTCGACCCCGATCCTCAGGTCCTCGATCTCGTCGAGGGTGAAGTCGAGTCGGGCGGCCAGCCCTGCCGTCGCCGTGCGCAGGACAGACAGGTAAGCGCTGTCGGCTGGCATGTTGACGGTGACAGCGTCGCGTACACCGGTGGCGTCGGCCGTGGGCACAGCGGTTTCTTCGGTCACGTCCCTCCTTCGGGGGGCGAGGTTGCCGCTTGAGAGCAATGTATCTCGTTTCACCCTGCCACTGACGCAGGGCGAAGGGATCGTGTCCAGCCCTCGGGGGGTGAACACGAGACGAATGGCCCGTCCGGACCCCCTGCGGGAGCCAGTGCGGTCAGCGCGTCGCCGTTCGGGCGACGGACCGTCAACACATCCGTGGGGGGCCAACCCAGGGTACGCGCCGCGCCGGTGGAGCCCGCCCCCGAGACTCACCGGGGCCGTCGGGCGACCAGCCGCTCCACCATGCCCATCAACAGACGGTCGTGGTGGCCCACCTCGAACCCGACCTCCTCGGCGACGGCGCGGGGCAGTCTGCGCGGGTGCGAGCGCAGGCGTTCGCGCAGCCGGAACGGGAACCGCGTGTACTCGATGTGGTCGACCAGCAGCAGCCGTCCGCCGGGGACCAGGACCCGGTACATCTCGGCCAGGGCTCGCTCCTGGTCGGGGATCGTGCACAGCGCGAGCGCGCACAGGACGGTGTCGAACGACTGGTCGGCGAAGGAGAGCCGTTGGGCGTCGCCCTCCACCAGGTGCACCGGGCGTCCCTGTTCCTCGGCCCGCTCCCGGGCCCGCGCGAGCATGGTGGGGCTCAGGTCCACCCCCGTGAGGAGGACCTGTGGAGGGTAGAGCTCGAGGTTGATCCCCGTACCCACCGCCACTTCGAGGGTGCGTCCCCGCGCGCCGCCGCACAGCAGGCGACGGGTGCGCCGGACACTCGGGGGTTCCACCCGAGACCCGGTGTCGTAACCTCCCGCCCTCTTCTCCCACAGCTCGCGAACCTTCTCCGTACGCGCGTCCATGCCTCTCCCCGGGCAGGTGGATGTCACGTGACGACTCTGGATGCGGGAGCCCCCGGGGTCAAGAGCATCGGGGGTGCTTTCGTGTGAACGAGGAGGGCCCCGCGCTCCGTGGGGAACGCGGGGCCCTCGCGGCTTCGCGGCGGACCGCGCGGCCGGTGTGTCTACAGCACCTTGGAGAGGAAGGCCTGGGTACGCTCGTGCTGCGGGTTGGTCAGCACCTCGGACGGGGTGCCCGACTCCACCACGACCCCGTCGTCCATGAAGACCAGGGAGTCGCCGACCTCGCGGGCGAAGCCCATCTCGTGGGTGACCACGACCATCGTCATACCGCCCCGGGCGAGGTCGCGCATGACGTCCAGCACCTCGCCGACCAACTCCGGGTCCAGCGCGCTGGTGGGCTCGTCGAACAGCATCAGCGACGGCTCCATGGCCAGCGCGCGGGCGATCGCCACGCGCTGCTGCTGGCCGCCGGAGAGCTGTTCGGGGTAGGCGTCCGCCTTGTCCGGGAGGCCGACCCGCTCGAGGAGCTCCCTGGCGCGTTCGGTGGCCTCGGCGCGCGGCACCTTCTTGACCTGTACCGGAGCCTCGATGACATTGCCGAGAACCGTCAGGTGCGGGAACAGGTTGAAGCGCTGGAAGACCATCCCGATGTCGCTGCGCTGGGCGGCGATCTCGGTGTCGCGCAGTTCGTACAGGCGCCCGCGCTTTTGCCGGTACCCCATCAGCTCGCCGTTGACCCACAGGCGGCCGGCGGTGAGCTTCTCCAGGTGGTTGACGCAGCGCAGGAACGTGGACTTGCCCGACCCCGAGGGGCCGACCACGCACATGACCTCGCCGCGCTTGACCTGGAGGTCGATGCCCTTGAGGACCTCCAGGCGCCCGAAGCTCTTGTGGACGTTCTCCGCCACCACGAGGGCGTCGGCGGGCAGTTCGGTGCCCTCCGCGGTCTCCACGACGCCCTCCGGCCCGTGGTCACTGGTCTGGTCTGCCATCAGTGCGCCCCTCCCACGATGCGGTCCCGGACCCCGCGTCCGCTCCGGTTGAACCTGCGTTCGATGAAGTACTGGCCCACCATCAGGACGCTGGTGATGGCCAGGTACCACAGACACGCGGCCACCAGCATCGGGAAGATCTGGTAGCTCCGGGTGCCGATCGCCTGGAGCTGGTAGAAGAGCTCGATGGTCACCGGAACGTAGGCGAGCAACGCCGTGTCCTTCAGCATGGCGATGGTCTCGTTGCCGGTCGGAGGGATCACCACCCGCATGGCCTGCGGCAGGGTGATCCGCCGCATGATCCTGCTCCGGCTCATCCCGAGCGCCTGCGCGGCCTCGGTCTGGCCCTTGTCCACGGACTGGAGGCCGGCGCGGATGATCTCCGCCATGTAGGCGCCCTCGGACAGCGACAGGGCGAGCAGACCCGCCGTGTAGCCCGTCAGGAGGGTGCGCGCGTCGATCTCGAAGAAGCGGGCGTCGCCCTCGAGGCCCAGCCACGGCATCCAGTAGTTGTCGAACGGCAGCCCGATGTGGATGGTCGAGTACAGGATGGCGAGGTTGCCGAAGAGCACCGCCAGCACGAGCCGGGGCACCCCGCGGAAGAACCACGTGTACATCCAGGAGACCGTGACCAGCACGGGGTTACCGGACAGGCGCATCACCGCGAGGATGATGCCCAGGAGGACACCGATGACCATCGACAGCACGGTCGCGCTCAGCGTGACCCACACGCCCCGGAGCACGGGCTCGGAGAACATGTTGTCGAACATGAACGGCCAGTTGAACGCGGGGTTCGTGAACAGCATGTGCACGAACATCGCGGCGAGGACCAGGATGATCCCGGCGGCCACCCACCGTTCGGGGTACCGGACGGGGACGGCGGTGATCGGAGCGGCCGAACGGCCCGGGGTCGGTTCCTTCGACCCCGGGCCGCCCACCGGTTCGCTCGGTGAGGTCACAGTCAGACTTTCGCTTGGTTGACGGGAGTGCGCGGTGCTGTGGGGCGTGTCCGGCGGACACGCCCCGGCTGCGCGTCGGATGCGCCGCTCGCGACGGCAGCATCCATGGAACACGCCCTAGGCGGCGGGGTTGACCTCGGCGGTCTCCAGGGCGCCGCCCTCGATGCCCCACTCGGCGAGGACCTCCTCGTAGGTGCCGTCCTCGATGATGGCGTTGAAGGCGGCGGCGACGGCCTCGGAGAGCTCCTCCTGCTCCTGGTTGACGACGACGCCGTAGGGGGCGGCGTCGTACTGCTCGCCGATGAACTCCAGCTGCTCGCCGGTCTGCTGGAGAGCGTAGAGCGAGGTCGGCAGGTCGGCCAGCGAGGCGTCGTTCAGGCCGGAGACGATGGTCTCGGTCGCCTGGGGCTGGGTCTGGAACTTCTCGATGGTGATGGCGTCCTCGCCCGCCTCGACACAGGCCTCACTGCGGGCCTCGATGTCCTGGTCGTGCGTGGTGCCCGTCTGCACCGCGATGCGCAGGCCGCAGGCGTTGTCGGGGTCGACACCGTCGGGGTTGCCCGCCGGGGCGAACCACTGGGTGCCGGAGGAGAAGTAGCTGACCATGTTCACGGCCTCCATGCGCTCCTCCGTGATGGTGAAGGAGGAGGCACCGAGGTCGTAGCTGCCGGTGTCGACACCGATGATGATCGAGTCGAAGGTGGTGGGCTCCCAGTCGGCCTCCAGGCCGAGCTTGCCCAGCGCGGCCTCGATGAGGTCGACGTTGAAGCCGAGGACGGTCTCGCCGTCCTCGTCCAGGTACTCGCCGGGCGGGTAGGACGCCTCGACTCCGATGGTGACGGCACCGGCGTCGGCGACCGCGTCGGGCAGGAGCGCGGCGAGCTCCTCGTCGACCGCGACATCGGGGGCGTCCGCCTCGTCGGAGGCACCGTCACCACCGTTGCCGCAAGCCGCCAGGGCCAGCACGCCGGCCGTGGCCAGGGCGGTGAGGTAGGTCCGGGGCTCGGACAGGGGCTTGCGCAGGGCCATGGTGGGTCTCCTTCAGGGAGCACGGAGTGCCTGGTCGAGGGGTGGGTCCGCTGCGTCGCGGGGCCGACCAGTGGGGACTTGAGGTGGATGTGGTGCCGGTGGGCGACACATCAGTAACGTTCCATTCTGTCGACCCGCGATTTTCCTCCGGTCACCGTTGTGAGAGAATTGCGTAACGGGTCATCCCCGTGAGATGCGGATCGCGCAGTACTCGTATAAGAGTCCGGCGAAGACCACCCCTCCCGGCGCACCCCGGTCATGGCCGACCGGTGCCGACGAGGGCCCCCTGGCACCCTGACGTCTTCGCGCGCGCTCCGTGGCCCACCGTCCACGTCATGGCCGACGCGGACGTACAGCAGACCGAGGGGTTTGAGTAGTGACCACCTTTTCTTCGCGTACCCAGAACACGTCCCCCCTGGACGAGGACCCGGCGTTCGCCATGCACCGTGGCGGCAAGCTGCAGGTGACGTCCTCCGTCGACGTGAGCGACCAGGAGGGCCTGTCCCTCGCCTACACCCCAGGTGTCGCCCGTGTCTGCGACGCCATCGCCGAGAACGCCGAACTCGTCGAGACCTACACCTGGAAGAGCAACCTGGTCGCCGTCGTCACCGACGGCACCGCCGTGCTCGGCCTGGGCAACATCGGCCCGGAGGCGTCCCTGCCGGTCATGGAGGGCAAGTCGCTGCTGTTCAAGCAGTTCGCCGACGTCGACTCCATCCCGATCGCCCTCAACTGCACCGACGCCGACGAGATCGTCGAGACCGTCGTGCGGATGTCGCCGTCCTTCGGCGGCGTCAACCTGGAGGACATCTCCGCCCCGCGCTGCTTCGAGATCGAGGCCAAGCTGCGTGAGCGCCTGGACGTCCCGGTTTTCCACGACGACCAGCACGGCACCGCGATCGTGACCGTGGCGGCGCTGCACAACGCGGCGCGCCTCACCGGTCGCACTCTGGCCGACCTGCGCGTGGTCGTCTCCGGGGCGGGGGCCGCCGGGGTCGCCGTCACCAAGATGCTGATCGACGGCGGGATCGGCGACATCGCCGTCGCCGACTCCAAGGGCATCATCCACCAGGGCCGTGAGGGCCTGACCCCGGTCAAGCAGGAGCTGGCCGAGATCAGCAACAGGGCGGGGCTCCAGGGCTCCATCGAGAGCGCGCTCGAGGGCGCCGACGTGTTCGTGGGCCTGTCCGCCGGGGAGGTCCCCGAGTCGGTCGTGGCCACCATGGCCGAGAACGCCATCGTCTTCGCGATGGCCAACCCCAACCCCGAGGTGCACCCGGACGTCGCCCGCAGGTACGCGAGCGTCGTCGCCACCGGGCGCAGCGACTTCCCGAACCAGATCAACAACGTGCTGGCCTTCCCGGGTGTCTTCCGTGGCGCCTTCGACGTCCAGGCCACCGACATCACCGAGAACATGAAGCTGGCCGCCGCCAAGGCGCTGGCCGACCTGGTCGGTGACGATCTCAGCGCCGACTACGTGATCCCCAGCCCCTTCGACGACCGCGTGGTCCCGGCGGTCTCCGCCGCCGTCGCCGCGCAGGCTCGCAAGGACGGCGTCGCCCGCCGCTAGCAAGCACGCGAAGGGGGCCCGGAGACCGACCATGGTCTCCGGGCCCCCTTGCGTGGGTGGGGCCAGGGCCACCGTGCGCGGGGTGGCACGGACACCCGAAGGCGGGGGACCGGCGTAGTGCCTCCGGAGGGGGCGCGTCCGTAGGTTTCCGGGGACACATCGCGCCGCGTTCGCGGCCACGCAACCCCTGGACAGGCCATGCACACACCCTTGCCCGACCCGACCGGGCGCCGTGCGGGCCCCACCGCCTGCTGGGCCGCGACGGCGATGACCGTAGTACTGGCCGCCGCCGTCGTCGCCTTCCTCCTGACACCTCGTCCCTACGAACTCACCGCCGCCACCAGCGGGGACCGGGAGCTCGCCGAGACGGTGAGGGAGGGCATCGGCGATACGACCGGCTACCACGGGCTGTCCGTGGCCCTCGTCGAACCCGGCCCGGAGGGACTCCGGATCCGCACAGCGGGGCTCGGGCTGGCGGGAGATCACGGAGAGGCGGTGGACGAGCGCACCCCGTTCGGCTCGGCGTCGGTTGCCAAGGTCCTGCCCGGAATGCTGCTGGCCGACATGGTGGACCGCGACGAGGTCGCCCTCGACACCACGGTGGGGGAGTTGCTTCCCGACCTCGCCTTCGCCGACCCACCGGTTCAGCGAGGACGTCGGGATCCGGCTGCTGGGGGTGGACGAGCCCAGTCCCGACAACGCGGCGGGGGAACGGGTGTACGGGATCGCCACTGTCGTGCTGACCCTCGTCCCGGCGCTGGCGTGGCTGGGCTTCGCGGCGCGCCGCCGCCCGGGGCACCGGGTGCGTCGTCCCTCGGACCGTCTGGGGGCGGTCTCCCACGGGACCGTGGCGGTGGCACTGCTCGCCTACGCCCACGCGGCGGGCTTTTGGCACCTGGTGTCACCGTGGGTGTGGACCACGGGCGCGGCCCTGGCCGCGGCGGCGGTGCTGGTGAGCGTCCACCGGTGGGAGGGGCTGCCCGTCGCACGCGGGCGACGGCCCTGGGCGCGCTGGCTGTCCACGGTCCCGCTTGCCCTGGCCGGGTTGGTCCTGCTGGTGGCCCTGGCCCTCGTGTGAGCGCCCGGGGCCCTCACAGCAGCTCGGCGGGGGAGCCAAACTCCTCGGTGAGCAGGGCGAAAGCCGTGCGCAGGTCGGCCAGGGCGGCGTCCGGGGTGTCCCCCGCACCGTGGGCGATGACCCCCGCGCGGAGCACGGCGCGGGCACACCAGACTCCGTCGCCGTCCTGCTCGATCGTGTACGGAACCAACACGGGGTTCCTCCTCCTTCGCCGACCCGCGTGCACGGAGGGGCCCGGAGGACCACGCCCCCGCGCGGTCCTCCGGGCCCCGTGCCGGGCCGGTCTCGGTCAGTCCTTCTTCTGGTCGTCCTCGCCGGTGGCGGTGGACCAGGGGTCCCCGCCGGAGGGCGGCATCGGTCGGGCGTCCGGGGTCTCCGGTTCGGGTTTGGACTCGGGTTCGGGCTCGGGTCGCTCAGCGGTTCCGGGCCCATCAGAGGACGCGGTGCCCTCGTCGGGGTCGGGCGGCCCCCAGCGGCCCATGTCGCGTCGGATCACCTCGACGGTCTCGTCCAGGATGCGCCGCAGGTCGTTGCTGGCGGACTCGCCCACCTGTCCGGCGCCGCGCACCATGTCGCGGACCTTCACCGAGAAGTCGCGCAGGGCGTGCTCGAACTCGGCGCGGTCCTGCGTACCGGGCTTCGCGCCGTCGGAGTCGGAGCGCTCCGAGCCCTCGGACTCGCCGCGTCCGCCCCAGGCCGCGCCGAAGGCACCGAACCCCTGGGCGAACCGCTCCCACTCGCGGGCCCACATGCCGTTGTCGCCGCAGTCCCGGTCCTTGTCGTCGGACTTCTTCCGATCCTCGCCGCCGGAGCTCTCACGGCGCCCCTCACCCGAGGCGAACTTGAGTTCGTCGCGCAGTGAGCTGATGGTCTCGCGGACGTCCTGCTTCACCGCGCGGGCGATGTCGCGGACCGAGTCGGTGATCTCCCTCTCCAGGTCGTCCAGGTCGCTCTCGCGGGCCCGCAGTTCCTCCCGACCCTTGTCGGTGAGGCTGTAGACCTTGCGGCCGCCCTTCTCCGTGTGCGTGACCAGTCCCTCCTCCTCCAGCCGCGCGAGCCGGGGGTAGATGGTGCCGGGAGAGGGCGAGTACACGCCGAGGAAGCGGTCCCGGAGCAGACTGATGATCTCGTATCCGTGGCGCGGGCTCTCGTCCAGCAGCTTGAGCAGGTAGAGCCGGAGCCTGCCGTGGCCGAAGATGGTACTCATTCAGGCCCCCTCGGGGATCGCGGCCGGGGCCTCGGGCGCGCGGCGCAGCAGCGCCGTTCGCCCGGACACGGAGTTGACACTGATGGAGGCGGGGTCGACGCCCACGCCGATCTTGCCGGTCAGGGCGGTGCGGGCCGGGGCACTGCGGCGGTCCAGACCGAAGTCCGAGTCCACCTTGCCGGTGACGGCGCGCAGCTCCACTGTGGCCGAGCTCTCCGAAGGCACCCGCAGGGCCACCTCGCCGGAGACCGTGGTCACCCGGACCCGGGCGGAGGCCGCCAGGTCCGTGTCCACCAGCACGTGGCCGGAGGCGGTCTTGGCGCGCAGCTCAGCCAGGCGACCGCCGGCCACCGCGAGCTGTCCGCTGGCGCTGTTGAAGGAGAGTGTCCCGCCGGGGTTGCGCACTGAGGCGTTGGCGGAGGCGGTGTTGACCTCGGTCTCGCCGGACACGTCGTCCAGGGTGACCTCCCCGGTGGCGGTGCGGACGCGGGTGCGGGAGGTCAGCCCGGCGACGACCACCGGAGCCCCGGCCGTGGTGACCTCCACGGGGCAGTCACGGGGGACCCGCAGGTCGACCGTGGCCCGCCGGGAGGCGATGTTGCGGTAACGGCCCAGCTGGATGGGCTTGAGCCGGTCCAGCAGACCCTGACCGGTGAGGTCCTGGTAGTGGATGGTGAGGATGCCCGCCTCCTGGGTGACCTCCAGGGGCTCGCCCTCGATCTCGGAGATCTCGAAGGTGACCGGGTCGTCCGTGGGGATGATGTTGACCTGTCCGCTGACAATGCGCACCTTGAGGGCGACGATGCCGTCCAGGGTGTGGGTCATCGGACTGTCGATGGACCAGCGTGCCATCGTGAATCCCTTCCGCTCGCTCTCGATGACTTCACGATATGTCGCGTGTTCGCCGAACTCAAGATATGTCGCGGATTTCAGGGTCGTGTCAGGGACGGCTCGGGGTCCGGTACGGGAACGGGCGAGGGGCCCGGGTCAGTGAAGACCCGGGCCCCTCGGCCGGATGACGCCGCTCGGCGCCGCTCCGTGTGACTACTCCTCGTCCTCGTCGTCCAACCGGGCCAACCAGGTGGCCAGGCGTTCGACCGGGGTCTCGAACTCGGGGTTGAGGTCGGTGAACACCCGCAGCTGCTCGGCGAGCCAGGCGAAGCTGACCTCCTCCTCGCCGCGGCGGTTCTCCAACTCCTCGATCCCGCGATCGGTGTAGTACATGGAAGCGTTCCTACTCTGCCGGCGGGAACACCGTGTCCACCAGGGCACGCTGCTCGGCCTCGTGGCGCTTG
Organism: Nocardiopsis sp. SBT366; assembly: GCF_001083815.1. Lineage (NCBI taxonomy): Bacteria > Bacillati > Actinomycetota > Actinomycetes > Streptosporangiales > Nocardiopsidaceae > Nocardiopsis > Nocardiopsis sp. SBT366. Next base: position 30,532 of record NZ_LAVM01000035.1, read on the forward strand.
GCCGAACCGGCCGCGGGCGCGGAGGAGGCCGGACGCGAGATCCGGGTGAACGGACGGTCGAGCTGCTCGGAGAAGACCAGCGCGACGAAGGGCCACGGACCCATGTTCGCGGGCTCCTCCTGGACCCACAGGACCTCGCCCGCGTTCGGGTAGGCCTTGAGCTGCTCGCGGATCTCCTCGATCGGCAGCGGGTAGAGCCGCTCCGCCCGGATGATCGCGGTGTGCTTGTCACCGCTCTTGCGGCGTGCCGCGTCCAGGTCGTAGTAGATCTTGCCCGAGCAGATGACCACGCGACGGACCTTGTCCGCCGAGATCGAGTCGTCCCCGATCAGCGGCTGGAAGTGGCCCGACGTGAAGTCGTCGGCGGCCGAGGTCGCGGCCTTCAGGCGCAGCAGCGACTTGGGCGTGAACACCACGAGCGGGCGCTCGAACGGCGACTTCGCCTGCCAGCGCAGCAGGTGGAAGTAGCTCGCCGGGGTGCTCGGCATCGCGACGGTCATGTTCTCCTGCGCGCACTGCTGCAGGAACCGCTCGATGCGGGCCGAGGAGTGGTCCGGGCCCTGACCCTCGTACCCGTGCGGCAGCAGCATGGTCACGCTGGAGCGCTGACCCCACTTCTGCTCGCCCGCGCTGATGTACTCGTCGATGACGGTCTGCGCGCCGTTGACGAAGTCACCGAACTGCGCCTCCCACATGACCAGGGCGTTCGGCCGGGTCAGCGAGTAGCCGTACTCGAAGCCCAGTGCCGCGTACTCGCTGAGCAGCGAGTCGTGCACGAGGAACTTCGTGGTCCCGTTGTCGAACTGCTTGAGCGGCGTGTACGTCTCGCCGGTCTCGCGGTCCATGAGCGAGGCGTGGCGCTGGCCGAAGGTGCCGCGGCGGCTGTCCTGACCGATCAGGCGGACCGGGTGGTCGTCCAGCAGCAGCGAGCCGAAGGCCAGCAGCTCACCGGTGGCCCAGTCCACGGCGTCGGTCTCGACCATCGTGGCGCGACGGGTCAGCTGGGGCGCCAGCCGCGGGTGCGGCGTGAAGCCCTCGGGCATCGTCACCTGGGTGTCGATCACCCGCTTGACCGTCTCGGTGCTGATGGCGGTCTCGACCTTGGAGTGGTCCAGACGCGACTCGGTGAACACCTCGGGCTTGACCACCGCGCCCGGCTCGATCGGCTTCTTCTCGACCTCGCGGGTCTCGGTGAAGGCCCGCTCCAGCTCGGACTGGTAGTCGCGCAGGGCCTGCTCGGCCTCCTCCACCGTGATGTCGCCGCGCCCGATGAGGGACTCGGTGAACAGCTTGCGGGTGGAGCGCTTGGCGTCGATGACGTCGTACATGAGCGGCTGGGTGAACGCGGGGTTGTCGCCCTCGTTGTGCCCACGGCGCCGGTAGCAGACGAGGTCGATGACGACGTCCTTGTTGAACGCCTGACGGTAGGCGAAGGCCAGGTGCGCGACCCGGACCACGGCCTCGGGGTCGTCCCCGTTGACGTGGAAGATCGGCGCCTGGACCATCCGCGCGACGTCGGTCGCGTACACGCTGGAACGGCTGTCGGTCGGCGAGGTGGTGAAGCCGACCTGGTTGTTCACGATGACGTGGACCGTGCCGCCGGTGCGGTAGCCCCGCAGCTGGGACAGGTTCAGCGTCTCGGCGACCACGCCCTGACCGGCGAAGGCCGCGTCACCGTGGATGAGGATGGGCAGCACGGTGAAGCCGTGCGGTCCCTTGTCCAGCACGTCCTGCTTGGCGCGGACGATGCCCTCGGCGACCGGGTTGACCGTCTCCAGGTGGGACGGGTTGGCCGACAGCGAGATCTGGATCGAGTCGCCCTCACGGGTCTGGAAGGTGCCCTCGGTGCCCAGGTGGTACTTGACGTCGCCGGAGCCGTGCGCGCTGCGCGGGTCGAGGTTGCCCTCGAACTCACCGAAGATCTGACCGTAGGACTTGCCGCAGATGTTGGCGAGCACGTTCAGGCGGCCGCGGTGGGCCATGCCGATGACGGCCTCGTCCAGCTCGGACTTGGCGGCCCTGGAGATCACGCCGTCCAGCAGCGGGATCAGCGACTCGCCGCCCTCCAGGGAGAAGCGCTTCTGACCGACGTACTTGGTCTGGAGGAAGGTCTCGAAGGCCTCGGCGCTGTTGAGCCGGTGCAGGATGTGCAGCTGCTCGTCGCGGTCGAGCTTCTCGTGCTCGCGCTCGACGTGCGACTGGATCCACTCCCGCTCCTCCGGGCTCTGGATGTGCATGTACTCGATACCCACCGTGCGGCAGTAGGTGTCGCGCAGCACGCCCAGCACGTCGCGCAGCTTCATGACCTGCTTGCCGCCGAAGCCCCCGGTGGGGAACTCGCGGTCCAGGTCCCAGAGGGTCAGGCCGTGCTCGAGCACGTCCAGGTCCGGGTGCTTGCGCTGCTCGTGGTCGAGCGGGTTGGTGTCGGCCATGAGGTGGCCGCGCACGCGGTAGGCGTGGATCAGCTCCTGGACCCGGGTGGTCTTGTCGAGCTGGGTCGCCTTGTTGACGTGGATGTCCTGCACCCAGCGGACCGGCTCGTACGGGATCCGCAGCGAGTTGAAGATCTCGTCGTAGAAGCCGTCCTCGCCCAGCAGCAGCTGGTGGATGCGACGCAGGAACTCGCCCGACTGGGCACCCTGGATGATCCGGTGGTCGTACGTCGAGGTCAGCGTCATGACCTTGCTGATGCCGAGCTCGCTCAGGGTGTCCTGGGACGCGCCCTGGAACTCGGCCGGGTACTCCATGGCCCCGACGCCGAGGATGGTGCCCTGCCCGGGCATCAGGCGCGGCACGGAGTGCACGGTGCCGATGCCGCCCGGGTTGGTCAGGCTGATCGTGGTGCCCTGGAAGTCCGGCACGCCCAGCTTGTTGTTGCGGGCCTTGCGGACCAGGTCCTCGTAGCCGCTCCAGAACTCGTTGAAGTCCATCTCGCCGGACTTCTTGATGGAGGGCACGACCAGCTGACGGGAGCCGTCCGGCTTCTGGAGGTCGATCGCCAGGCCGAAGTTCACGTGTTCGGGCTTGGCGACGCCGGGCTTGCCGTCGATCTCCGTGTAGGAGTGGTTCATCTCGGGCAGGGCCTTGAGGGCCTTGACCATGGCGTAGCCGATGAGGTGGGTGAAGGAGACCTTCCCACCGCGGCCGCGCCGGAGATGGTTGTTGATGACGATGCGGTTGTCGAACAGCAGCTTGACCGGCACCGCGCGCACACTCGTCGCGGTCGGCAGGGTCAGGCTCGACTCCATGTTGGTCGCGGTGCGGGCGGGTGCTCCACGCAGCCGCTCCTCGTTGACCTGGAGTGCATCGTCGGTGTTCTTGGGTGCAGGGGCCGCAGCGGCCTTCTTCTTCGGCGCGGGTGCGGCGGGGGTCTTCTCGGGCTGCGCCTTTGCGGTCGCAGTGCCCCCACCCTTCCCGTTGGCCGAGTCCGCGGGCTTGTAGTCCGCGAAGAAGTTCCACCAAGCCTTGTCAACCGAATTCGGGTCGGTGAGGTACTTCTGGTAAAGCTCCTCGACCAGCCACTCGTTCGGGCCGAAATCTGTCAGGGGTTGAGACGCCTCAGACGACACGGCGGAGATCGCCCACTTCCGCAGCTCGCTTGTGAATGATTAGGAAAGACGGGTGGCTGCTGGCAAGTCGGGCCCGAAGAAGCACGGAGTCGCTCCCCATCACAGGGAAGAAGCTGACCTGGCCAGCACTCGTCGGGTACAAGGCTACTTGTACCGACCTCCCTGACGGGAACATCGGAGTAGCTGAAACTGGGAGATACCTAACAATCTTTCACACGAACCTTGTCTCTACGTGCCGGTCACTTTGCGTTGCGTGGTCAACATGCTTCGTTTGTTCCTGTTTGACGGGCTTTTCGGTGCGCATTCCTGTGACCGCCTTCGGCCAGCCCCTCTGTGGCGCGCACCACGTTTCCCACGGGCCGTGAGCGGGGCCGCCGGAGACCGCAACCGACGGTCACCCGCCCGGGTCCGGCCGTGAATCGCCGGTCTCCGGCAGCGCCGATGTGCGGATCTGTGCGCTCTTCCCCGTTCTCCCCCATGGCGGTGGCGCCCGTGCCTACGATCGCCCTACGAACGCGACAAGTCGGGTGGGGAGGCCCATGAAGGGACTCGGAGAACTGGAGGCGGCCATCATGGGGGCCCTGTGGAGTTCGGAGGGGCCGCTCTCGGTGCGCGAGGTCCGGGAACACATGGTCTACGACCGGGAGGTCGCCTACACGACCGTCATGACGGTGGCCAACATCCTCTTCCACAAGGGTCTGGTGGACCGGGAGAAGGACGGGCGGGCCTGGGCCTACTGGGCCCGTGAGAGCCACGCCGAGTACACGGCCCGCGTGATGGGCGAGGTCCTGGAGACGGGGCCCGACCCGGACGCGACCCTGCTGCGCTTCGTGGAGCGCTTCAGCGACGAGGAGATGGCCCGGCTGCACCACGTCTTCCGCCAGGTGCGCGACCGGCGGGGCGCGGGCCGCCCGCACACCTCACCGACGGCGTAGCGAGCGCACGCTCGGGGTGGCGACCGCCGCGAACGTCGCCGTCAGGGTCAGCCCCGCCACGATCAGGAGGGCCCGGTCCGGCCCGATGGCCTCGGCCACCGGCCCGATCGCGATCTGCCCCACCGGCATCGCCACGAACGACCCCAGGGCGTCGTAGGAGTACACGCGGGAGAGCCGTTCGGGCGGAACGTTCTCCTGCACCGAGACCTCCCAGGCCACGGTGAACTGCTCCACCGCCACCCCGCCCGCGAACATCGCGGCGAACAGCAGCGGCACCAGCGGGGAGGGCCCGGCCATCACGAAGAACGGCAGGGTCTGGAGCGAGACCAGCGCCGTGCCGTAGAACAGGGCGCGCTGCGGCTGCCACCGGGCCGCGAGCACCCCGCCGACCAGCAGCCCCACACTGTTGGCGGCCATGAGCAGCCCCCACGTGGTCCGGCCGAACGTGTCGTCGGCGATCCCCGGTCCCAGCACGGCCGTGACCGAGGACCAGCCGGCGTTGACCACCATGAACTGCAACACGACGATCCAGACCCACGGACGGGCCACGAACTCGCTCCACCCGTCCAGCAGGTCGCGCAGCACGCCCCTGCTCGGCACGGCCGTGGACGGCACCCGCAGGAACAGGAAGACCAGACCGGCGGCGGCGAACAGGGCCGCGTCCGCGCCGATCGCCCAGCCCGGACCGACCAGCCCCACCAGCACGCCGCCCATCGACATACCGGAGAACATGCCCAGCTGCTTGGCGATCCCCGCCAGCGCGTTGGCCTGGCGCAGCAGGGACCCAGGCACGGTCTGCGGGGTCAGCGCCGCGATCGCGGGCAGGTTCGCGGCGGCCGCGGCCCCGTTGAGCACGCTCAGCGCGACCAACAGCCAGAGGGTGGCCGTCCCGGAGAGCAGGAACACGGCCAGGAGCGCCTGGGAGAGCGCGGCCAGCAGGCAGGCACCCCGGATCACCAGGGTGCGCGGCAGCCGGTCGGCGAGGACCCCGCCGAACAGCAGGAGCGCCACGTTGGCGACGGACCGCGCGCCCACCACCAGCCCGACCTGGGCCAGGGAGCCGGTCACGTCCAGGACGGCGAAGGCCAGCGCCACGTGCGCCATCCCGTTGCCGAAGAGCATGAGCACACGGCCCGTCACCAGGACTCGGAAGGGCGCGTGGGCCAGCGGGGTCGTGATTCCGGGGGCGGCGCCCCTCTCCCGGGTCATCCGTGTCCCTGGTTCATCCGCGCTCCGCCCCTCGGTCCGCTCGACACCCGGGGCATCCTCTTCGAACACCTGGCCCGGGGCAACCGGTTTTTCGCGGTGGCGGGACGCTCAGCGGCCGAGGACCCAGCTCCGGCCCTCGGCCGCCAGCTTCTCCACGAGAGTGGCGCTGTCGTGCTCCTTGGCGAAGAGGTGTTCGGGGCGGGTGATCGGCACGATCCACAGCCACCGCACCGGGTCGCCCTGGAAGGACAGGCCGGAGGTGTCGGGCGGCGTCCGAGTGGGATCGGTCACCAGGGGGCCGGGGTCCTCCAGGAGCAGGACCGCGCCCGCTCCGCCGCGCATGGAACGGTCCTCGGAGTTGTCCAGCCACTTGATGGTGTGCCCGGTCCCGAACCACGTCACCGCACGCCAGGGGAACGCCCCGATCCAACGGAAGATCCTGGCGGCGTGGTGCGCGGGCAGGGTCGTGGCCAGGGCCAGCTCCACCCGCGCGTGGTTCGAGGTGTCGGCCATGTAGCGGTCCAGAGTGGGCATGCGCTGTCCGCACATGCCCACGGTGGAGAGCACGGTGAAGGGCCGCTCCTGCGAGGGCGGCCGCTCCGAGACCCGCAGCAGCGGCGGGTGCCCGTCGGACACGTCCCAGTAGTGGCCGGGTTCGCCCACCCTGCGGTTCAGGTGGCTGAGGACGGTCCGCTGCACGCTGCGCCACGCCCCGGAGGCGCGACGCCAGTCCCAGTAGGCCTCGGCGTGCACCACACGCGGCCACAGCTGGTCCCGCACCGAGTCCAGTTCCCAGGCGTAGGCGCTGCGCCCGATCGCCTCGCGGGCGTACCCGGGCAGACCGCTGTCGGCCTCGGCCCAGCCCGGGATCACCGCGAGCAGGCCCTCCTCGTCCACCAGGGCCACCCCGTCGCCCTCCTCGAACCACACGGCGCGCAGCGTGGCCGGGTCGAACCGGGGGCGTCCCTGGGGGTGCTTGGTGTGGGCCTCCGGCATCAGGGGGGCCTGCCCCCGGTAGAGCCCGCTCGACTCGCTGTCGCGCGGTGCCGCCTCGTGGTTGGCCAGCCACACCGGCACCCGGATGCGCTCACGGGCGTCCAGCAGGTAGGCGGCCGTGGTGTGGGAGTCGCACTCTACGACGACGCGGCGGCTCTGGTAGGGGCTGATCTCGTCCAGCAGGACGTCGATCTCGGTCACCGGCCCTCCCACGTGCCGACGGCTGTCGTGTCGTCGTGTCCGCCGGAAGCGGGTGCAGCCGCCCGGCCTGTCCACAAGCTAAGTAGAATCGACGGTAGTGCCCTGACAGTCGGAGCAGCACCGCAGTCGCGTATAGGTCGTATAACGACCCGTGCCGCCACATCCCTCCCGCACCGGGCGCAGACCACCGACTCCACTCCTTACGGATCCTTATGCCCGCCGAGCTCACATTCGTCGCACCCCGCCGCGCCAAGCCGCCCCGGCACCTGGCCGACCTCAGCCCCGAAGAGCGGCTGGAGGTCGTCAGGGAGCTGGGGGAGAAGCCCTTCCGTGCCAAGCAGATCGCCAAGCACTACTACGGCGGGCTGGAGTCGGACACCTCGAAGATGACCGACCTCCCGGAGTCCTCCCGGGAGCGGCTCGGCGAGGCGCTGCTGCCCACACTGCTCACCCCGGTCCGGCACATCACCTGTGACAACGGGATGACCCGCAAGACCCTCTGGAAGGCCTTCGACGGGGTGATGTTCGAGTCGGTGCTCATGCGCTACCCGGACCGCGTCACCCTGTGCATCTCCTCCCAGGCCGGGTGCGGCATGAACTGCCCCTTCTGCGCCACCGGCCAGGCGGGCCTCACCCGCAACCTGTCCACCGGCGAGATCGTCGACCAGGTCGTGGCCAGCGCCCGCGACCTGGCGCGCGGTGAGGTCGCGGGCGGCCCGGGGCGGATCAGCAACATCGTGTTCATGGGCATGGGCGAGCCCATGGCCAACTACAAGCGCGTGCTCCAGACCGTCCGCCAGATCACCGACCCGGTCCCCGACGGGATGGGTATCTCCCAGCGCGGGGTCACCGTCTCCACGGTGGGCCTGGTCCCGGCCATCAACAAGCTCATCGACGAGAGGATGCAGGTCCGCCTGGCGATCTCCCTGCACGCCCCCGACGACGAGCTCCGCGACGAGCTGGTGCCGATCAACACCCGCTGGAAGGTCGAGGAGGTCCTGGACGCGGCCTGGCGCTACGCCGGGACCACCGGCCGCCGCGTGTCCATCGAGTACGCGCTGATCAAGGACATCAACGACCAGGCCTGGCGGGCCGACCTCCTGGGCAAGCTCCTCAAGGGCCACCTGGTGCACGTCAACCTCATCCCGCTCAACCCCACCCCGGGGTCCAAGTGGACCGCCTCGCGCCCCGAGGACGAGCGCGAGTTCGTCCGGCGCCTCCAGTCCCACGGCGTCTCGGTGACCGTCCGCGACACCCGGGGACAGGAGATCGACGGGGCCTGCGGGCAGCTCGCCGCCGCCGAGAAGTAGGACTCCGACGTGGTGGAGACCGCCCTGGCCTTCGTGGTGGCCACCGCGGCGGGGCTGGTCCCGCTCATCAACATCGAGGTGTACCTGCTGGGCGCCGTCGCCCTCCTGGACGACGGCGCCCTCGTGGCGATGGCCCTGGCGTCGGCCCTGGGCCAGACCCTCGGCAAGATCCCCTACTACTACGTGGGCCGCGGGACGATCTCCACGCCGTGGCTGCGGCGCCGCGCCGCGACCCCCGGCAAGTGGACGGAGCGGGTGTCCCGCTGGCGGGCCAGGGCCGAGGAGCGCCCGGTCTGGGGCGCGGGCCTGCTCGCCCTGAGCTCCTTCGCCAGCGTGCCGCCGTTCATGGTGGTCTCGGTGCTGGCCGGGGTGCTGCGCATGAACATCGTGCTCTTCTGCGTGGTCACCTTCGTCACCCGCTCCGCCCGCTTCCTCATCCTGGTCCTGGCCCCCGCGTGGGCCATGGGCGTCATCCCCTGAACCGTGCCGCTGCCCGGTCAGAGGGCGTGGTCGGCGAGGCGGGTGACCGCCGCGACGACCTCGGGGCCGTGGATGATCCTCGGGTCGTTGTGGCCCGCTCCGGGCAGGACGACCTCCTCGAACAGGTCCGCGCTGGCCTCGGCCACCTCGTGGCTCTGCTCCGGGGGCACGACGCCGTCGGCGTCACCGACGACCACGGTGGTGGGCCGCTCGACCCGCGCGACCCGCTCCGTCACCGGGAACTCGTCCCGCAGCAGCCACCCCACGGGCACCACGGGGTAGTGGTAGCGGCCCATGTCCGCCAGCGAGCTGAAGGGCGAGCGCAGGAAGAGCGCCGCCGGAGGGCGCTGGTCGGCCAGGTCGGCGGCCACGGCCGCGCCCAGGCTCTCCCCGAAGTAGACCGTGCGGTCCGCGTCGAAGCCGCGCTGGGAGAGGTGGTCGGCGGCGGCACGCGCATCGGCGGCCAGCCCCTCCTCGCTGGGGGACCCCGAGTTCCCCCCGTACCCCCGGTAGTCGAAAAGCAGCACGGAGAAGCCCTCGGCGGCCAACGCCCGTGCCAGCGGCGCCCGGGTCCGCCTGTCGCCCGCGTTGCCGTTGGTCACCAGCACGACCGCCTCCCGGTCCCCGCTGGACGGGTGCACGAACCACCCGCCCAGTTCGAGCCCGTCCTCCGTACGTAGCCGGACGTCCTCGGCCCCCTCGATCACCGACCCGGCGGCCGGAGGTTCGTCCAGGGAGGGGAGATAGATCACGGATCGCTGCATCGCCCACACGAATCCCAGCAGCACCACCAGCACCAGTGCCGTCACGGCCGTCACGATCAGGACCGGTCTCACCAAGGTTCCTCCCGGGGGTCGGGTGTGCCTGTCGCGTGAACTACCCGTTCGCCGTGCCGGATACCGGGAGGTGCACTCCGGAACCGGAACGCGCTGGTCGGCGTCTGTTCCTGTGCCTGATCACCAAACACGAGGGAGGCCGCGATGCGGCGGGTCGGACGTGGCGGGATCGTCTCCGGGGTTGTCCTGGGGGCGTTGCTCCTGGTCACCGGATGTTCCTTCGAGTTCAGTATCGGCGGAGGAGACGCGGAGGGCGCGGAGGAGGCCTCGCAGGCCGCCGCTGCCTCCGTGAGTGTCGAGGAGGTGGAGCGCCAGTCGAGCGACAGGCTCTCCGAGCAGGTCGGACAGGTGCCCGACGACTTCACCTGCCCCGAGGACCTCCCGGCCGAGGAGGGAGCGCGGATGCGCTGCGAGCTGACCGCCGGGGAGCAGAGCCTCGGCGTCACCCTCACCGTGACCTCGGTCGACGGCGGTGAGGTCAACTGGGACATCGTGGTCGACGGATAGTCGCCGTCCCCGACACGGACGGGCCGCCCGAGACGCCCCGAGGGCGTACCGGGCGGCCTCCGGTGACTCAGTTGCTCACGAGGTCGCGGCCGCGGAAGCCCAGCAGCGCCACCGACCCGGCGAGCAGAACCGCGCCGAGGTACAGCAGGAACCTCGCGGGGTCGAACTCGTCCACGGGCGGGCGGGGCAGGATCTCGAAGGCGCTCAGGTCCATCACCCGCTCCGAGAAGTGGAACAGCCCGCCCAGCATCGTCGCGACCAGGCTGTAGGCGAACCACTGCCAGAGCAGGGGCAGCAGCCGGGGCGCCGTTCCGTACAGCAGCGCGGCGAGGGCGCCGAAGGTCAGGGCCGCAGGGAGCTGGGCGAGCACGGATCCGACCGTCCGCCAGGTCCAGTCGGCCTCCACCAGAGCGACCGAGGCACCCAGCCCCAGCCCCAGGCCACCCACGACGGTGATCAGCACCGAGGCCAGCGCGGCGACCACCAGGGCGGCGCCGAGCCACTGCGCCCGCCCCACCGCTGTGGACAGCACCAGTTCCGCGCGCCCGGCGCCCTCCTCGGTGTGTGCCCGCAGCACGGAGAGCGCCCCGTAGGCGGAGGCGGCCATGACCACGTAGACACCGATCATGGCCAGGAACCCGTTGATCACGTCGTCACCGGCGTCGCCCAGGATCGCCGCCAGGTCGGGGTTGCCGTCCAGCATCTCCCGAACCTGCGATGCCAGGGTGCCGAAGGCGTAGGCGAAGGCGAACACCGCCACCGTCCAGGCCAGGATCGCCCCGCGCTGCTGGTGCAGGTGCAGGGTGAGGGGGCCCGACAACAGCCGACCGGCCTGCGGCCTGCCGGGGCGGGAGGCCACGAGCCCGGCGCCCACGTCGCGACGGCCCGCCAGGACGTGGGAGACGGCCAGCAGCACCAGGACGACCACCCCGTACAGGGCCAGCGGTTCCCAGCGCAGGTCGACGAAGGGACGCGTCTGTTGCACCCACGCGAACGGTGAGAACCAGGACAGAGGGGTGCCGCCCCGCTCCTCGATGTCGCCCACCACCCGCACCATGTACAGCACGCCCACGGCCAGGAACGCGAGCCCCGAGGCGGAGCGCGCGTGCTCCGACACCTGGGCGCAGACCGAGGCGATCGCCCCGAAGGTGATCCCGGCCAGCGCCACTCCCAGCCCGTAGGCGGCCGAATCGGCGACGGAGAGGCCGTAGGCGGTCATCGCCGCGGTGACCAGGCCGCCGACGACCAGGTTGACCAGGGAGAGCGTGAGCAGGGCGGCAGTGGTCTGCGCGGCGGAGCCCACGACCCCGGCGCGCAGGAGTTCGGTCCGGCCGCTCTCCTCCTCGGCCCGGGTGTGCCGGACCACGTGCAGGACGCTCATGACGGCGAGGGCCAGGAGGAGGCTCATGGTCAGCTCGTTGACCAGCATCCGGCTGAGCGTGTAGTCGTCCACGCCGTAGCCGGGCCCGCCGAAGACGACGCCGGTGGGCGTCTCGATCAGCTGCGCGCGGGCCTGGCGCTCCTCCTGGCTGGTGAAGGTGTCGTCGAGCGCGGGGATGCTGGCGGCGGTCGTCCCGGCCAGGGCCACTGTCCACACGGCGAGCCGGACGCGGTCGCGGCGCAGCGCGAACCGGGTCAGGGTCCAGGTTCCGGTGAGGGCGCTCATGCCGGGTCACCCGCGCCGTTGGGGGAGTCGAGTTCGTCGCCGTAGTGGCGCAGGAACAGCTCCTCCAGGGACGGCGGGTTGCTCACGAGCGAACGCACGCCCAGGTCGGTGACCCGCCTGAGGACGTCGCCCATGTGGTCGTGGTCGACGGCGAGGGACACCGTGCGCCCCCTGACCGCCAGGTCGTGCACGCCGGTCAGACCGGAGAGCGCCGACGGGTCGCCCTCGACCTCGGCCCGGACCGTGGAGCGGGTCAGGTGGCGCAGCCGGTCCAGGGAACCGGACTCCACGGTCCGGCCCCGGCGGATGATCGTCACGGTGTCGCAGAGCTTCTCGACCTCGGACAGGATGTGGCTGGAGAGCAGGACGGTGCGGCCCTCCTCCTTGACCTCCCGCACGCAGTTGGTGAACACCGTCTCCATGAGCGGGTCCAGCCCCGAGGTGGGCTCGTCGAGGACGAGGAGTTCGGCGGTGGAGGCCAGCGCCGCCACCAGGGCCACCTTCTGCCGGTTGCCCTTGGAGTAGGTGCGGGCCTTCTTGGTGGGGTCGAGCTCGAAGCGCTCCAGGAAGGCCTGCTTGCGGCGGGTGTCGAGACCGCCGCGCAGCCGCCCCAGCAGGTCGATGGCCTCACCGCCGGTGAGGTTGGGCCACAGCGAGACGTCACCGGGAACGTAGGCCAGGCGGCGGTGCAGGGTCACCGCCTCCTTCCACGGGTCGCCGCCGAGCAGGCGTACCGAGCCGGAGTCGGATCTGATCAGGCCGAGCAGGACCCGGATGGTCGTGGACTTGCCAGCGCCGTTGGGGCCGAGAAAGCCGACCACCTGGCCGGTCTCCACGGTGAGGTCGAGCTTGTCCAGGGCCCTGAACCGGCCGAAGGACTTGTCGAGGCCACGGACCTCGACGGCGTTCGTTGGTGACATGGTCTGCTCCTCGTGGTGGTGCGGGGTCAGATGTCGTTGCCGTCGCCGCCGGTGTCCTGGGCGGTTGTGGGAGGGGCGCTGTCGGTGGCCGAGAGGTAGGCGTCCAGCAGGGAGGTGTCGGCCAGCACCGGTTCGCTGTAGGTCTCCAGGACGGCGAGCATGTGCTCCGCCATCCAGGTGTGGAAGACCCGCCGGTAGTCGACGTCGGGCCCGGGATGGCGCAGGCGCACGTGGAGCAGGAGCGAGCCGAGCGCCGAGGAGACCGCCCAGCGTGCCCGGCCCGCCGGGTCCCGGCTCGGGCGGACGGCGCCCGCCTCCTCCGCCACGGCCATGTAGCGCTCGGCGTCCTCGACCATCAGGTCGTACATCGACACCGCGAGGGGGCCGCCTGCCTGGAGGGCGTGCAGGACGTACCCCAGGATCGGCGCGTACTGGTCGGTCTCGGCCAGCTGTTGCAGGAAGGTCTGCTGCGCGGGCTCGGCGAACGCCTCCCCCTTGAGTTCGTTGATGACGCCCCGCACGTGGTCGTCGCAGGCCTGGCGGAGCCGGGCCTTGCTGCCGAAGTGGTGGATGACCAGTCCGGGGGAGACTCCCGCGTGGTCGGCGATGGTGCGTACCGAGACGCCGAAGCCGTGCTGGCCGAAGCACGCGACGGCAGAGTCGCGGACCCGGGCTCGTGCGGTCAGGTCTTCCGAAGGGGCTGAACTCATGTTCAATAGATTAAACGCGTGTTTAGTCGCTTCGCAAGGGGGTGCCCGGGATCCGGGCGTACACTCGGGGCACGTTCGGGACCGGCAGCCGGTCCGGTTCCCAGGTCACGAGGGGGAAGTTCGATGGTGCAGGTCGCGGTCGCCCAGTTCGCGCCGGGGCAGGACAAGGCGGAGAACCAGCGCTCGGTCGCGGAGCTCACCGCGCGGGCGGCCGGACGGGGCGCGCGGGTCGTCCTGTTCCCCGAGTACACGATGTTCACCGCCCCACGCACCGACCACCGCTTCGTGGAGGCCGCCGAACCCCTGGACGGCCCCTTCCTGGCAGACGCCGCCGACACCGCCCGACGCGAGGGCGTGTACCTGGTGCTGGGCGTGAACGAGGCAGGGGAGCCGGGCTCCACCCACTTCACGAACACACTGGTCGCGCTCTCGCCGGAGGGGAAGCGGGTCGCGCTCTACCGCAAGATCCACCTCTACGACGCCTTCGGGGCACGGGAGTCGGACGTGGTCGCCCCCGGGCCGATCGACGACCCGGAGACCTTCACCGTGGACGACGTGGTCTTCGGCCTCCAGACCTGCTACGACCTGCGCTTCCCCGAGGTGACCCGGCGGATCGCCGACGCCGGCGCGCACGTGGTGCTGCTGGCCGCGCAGTGGGTGCCGGGGCCCCTCAAGGAGGACCACTGGCGCACACTGGCCCGGGCGCGCGCCATCGAGAACACGGTGTACGTGGTCGCCTCCGGGCAGGCCGCACCCACTGGTGCGGGCGGCAGCACGGTGGTCGACCCGATGGGGACCGCGCTGGCGTCCCTGGGAGAGCAGACCTTCGAGGTGACCTCGGCGGAGGTTTCGGCCGAGCGTGTGGAGGCGGTGCGTGTCACGAATCCGGCGCTGTCCCTGCGCCGATTCTCGGTGATTCCGCACGCCCGGGACTGAGTCCCAGCTCTGTACGGGCCGGTACATATCCGGCTCATCGTATAAAGGACCATCAATGAACTGGGGTCTTCCCAGGGTTCGTCACTTAGGGTTATGATCTCCCTGCACGGAGTGATTTAGATCGGTCCGGACCCTTCCAGGCGCCGATAGCTTCTGATTCAATTAAGAGCCGGTAACTATCGGCCCGCCAGACTGTCCTAAACCACGGGGGGAGCAAGGACATTGCGCGGAACGAGCACGATGTGCGAACGGGACACGAGGCCTGACGCCGCATCCGAGATCCACGTCTACGACCCGAGCTGGCTCAGTGGGGCGCAGTGCATGGGGGATGCCTGCGTCGTCTGCCACGTCAAGTGGCCCCGGCCCCGCCGGGTCTTGGGCGAGCTGCCGGACGGCAGCCAGGTGTACGGATGTGACGAGTGCGCGGGGATGATCGGCCACCAGCCGGTCTCCGCCAGCGGGTCGCTGATCGCGGCCCGCTAGGTGGTGACGGCGGTGGAGACGGTCGCGCTCCGGGTCCAGGGGGAGTCTTGAGGACCCGGAGCGCTTCCGTTGACGCACCCGCTTCCATGGGGAGGAGGGGAATTGAGCACGTCCATCCAGGATGGTCTCTCGTGGCACGCGCTGTCCGCGGCCCGCGCCCCGCAAGGGGGCGCCGGTGACCCACGATACTCCGTGTGGCCCGCCGTAGACGGTCAGTGAGAGACATCCGTCGTTATTTCGACGGGCCCGGGGCTACCCGTTGACGGGAAAGCCCAGGTCGACGCCGCCCTGGGGGCGCTGTCCCGGGTCGGTCCACCGGGCCGTGACCGCCTTGGTGCGGGTGTAGAAGTGGACACCCTCGGTGCCGTGCGCGTGCGAGTCCCCGAACAGCGACTGCTTCCAGCCGCCGAAGGAGTAGTACGCCATCGGTACCGGGATGGGCACGTTGATCCCCACCATCCCCACTTCGATCTCGTTCTGGAAGCGCCTGGCGGCGCCGCCGTCGTTGGTGAAGATCGCGGTCCCGTTGCCGTAGGGGTTCTCGTTGACCAGCCGGACCGCCTCGTCGTAGTCGCCCACGCGGACCACGCTCAGCACTGGGCCGAAGATCTCCTCGCGGTAGCAGGACATCCCGGGGTCGACGTGGTCCAGGACCGAGGGCCCCAGCCAGAAGCCGTCCGCCGCACCGCCCAGCACGGGGTGGACCCGGCCGTCGATCGCCAGGGTGGCCCCCTCGCGGACCCCCGACTCCAGGTAGGAGGCCACCTTGTCGCGGTGCTCCCGGGTGACCAGCGGACCCATCTCACTGCGATCGTCGTCGCCGGGGCCGACCCTCAGGCGCGAGACCCGCTCACGGATACGCTCCAGCAGGTCGTCGGCGACCGAGTCCACCACGGCCACCGCCGAGATGGCCATGCAGCGCTCGCCAGCCGAACCGAACCCGGCCGAGACCGCCGAGTCCGCCGCCAGGTCGAGGTCCGCGTCCGGCAGCACCACCATGTGGTTCTTGGCGCCGCCCAGGGCCTGGACGCGCTTGCCGTGCTCGGCGGCGTTGCGGTACACGTACTTGGCGATCGGTGTGGAGCCGACGAAACTGACCGCGGCCACGTCCGGGTGCTCCAGGATCGCGTCCACCGCGACCTTGTCCCCGTGCACGACGTTGAACACGCCGTCGGGCAGCCCCGCCTCGGCCCACAGCTCAGCCAGGACCAGCGACGCGGACGGGTCCTTCTCGCTGGGCTTGAGCACGAACGTGTTGCCGCAGGCGATCGCCACCGGGAACATCCACATCGGGACCATCGCCGGGAAGTTGAACGGCGTGATCCCGCTGACCACCCCCAGCGGCTGGAGGATCGAGTAGGCGTCCACCCCGGTGGACACGTTCTCGGAGTACCCGCCCTTGAGCAGGTGGGGGATGCCGCAGGCGAAGTCCACGACCTCCAGGCCGCGCGCCACCTCGCCCTGGGCGTCGGAGAAGACCTTGCCGTGCTCGGAACTGACGACCGACGCCAGCCGGTCGCTGTTGGCGCGCAGCAGTTCCCGGAACCGGAACAGGATCTGGACCCGCCTGGAGAGCGAGGTGTCGCGCCAGCCCGGGAAGGCCGCCCTGGCCGCCGCCACGGCCGCGTCGACCTCCTCCGTTCCGGCGAGGGCCACCGTACCGGTGACCGCGCCGGACGCCGGATTGTAGATGTCACCGGTCCGCTCGGCGTGCCCCTCATGGGCGCCGCCGCCGATCCAGTGGGTGACGTGCTTGCTCATGCTTCCTCTTCCTGGTGGCGCGGGCTTCAGGCGTGGTCTGCGACGGCACGGACGGCGTCCAGCAGGATGTCGCGGCCCTCCGCCGCCTCCTCGGTCGACAGGTTCAGCGGCGGGGCCATGCGCAGCACGTTGCCGTGGACGCCCCCCTTGCCCACCAGCAGACCGCGCTCGCGGGTGGCCTCCAGCACCTTCCCCGCCAGCGGTGAGGACGGCGCGCCCGTGGTCGGGTCCACCATCTCGATGGCGAACATCAGGCCCTTGCCGCGCACGTCCCTCACGCAGTCCAGCTCGCGCAGCGCCCGCAGACCCTCGACCACGGTGGTGCCCTGGCGGAGCGCGTTGCCCTGGAGGTCGTGCTCCAGCACGTAGTCCAGGGTGGCCCCGGCCGCGGCCATGGACACCGGGTTGCCGCCGAAGGTGGCCACGCCCAGGGCCGTCAGGCCGTCCATGAGGTCGCCGCGCGCCACCACGCCGCCCACCGCGAAGCCGTTGCCCAGCCCCTTGGCGAAGGTCATGGCGTCAGGGGTGACCCCGTGGTTGCCGATCCCGAAGAAGCTGGTCCCGGTCCGGCCCCACCCGGTCTGCACCTCGTCGGAGACGAACAGGATGCCGTGCTCGTCGAGGACCTCCTTGTAGGCGGCGTACAGGCCGTCGGGGGGCATGGCGAACCCGCCCACGCCCTGGACCGGCTCCGCGATCAGGCAGGCCACGTTGGGCGCCGCGGTGTCCAGGACCTCGCGCAGGTCGGCCACGCAGACGTCGATGTACTCCTGCTCCGTGAGGTTCCGGAACGCGGGGGAGGAGTGGTCCGTGCCGTGCAGGTAGTGGACGTTGAGGGGGGAGAGCGAGGAGTTCTTCCAGGCACGGTTGCCGGTGACCGCGACGGTCCCGAAGGACCGTCCGTGGTAGCTGCCGCGCACGGCCAGGACCTCGTCGCTGCCGCGCGCGTGCGTGGCCAGCAGCAGCGCGGTCTCGTTGGCCTCGGTTCCGGAGTTGGTGAAGAAGACCTTGGCGTCGGGGATGCCGGACAGCCGGGCGATCTTCTCCGCCAGCTCGACCTGTGAGCGGATGAGGTAGAGGGTGGAGGTGTGGACGACGCCCTTGGCGAGCTGGCGTTCCACCGCCTCGCGGACCTCGGCGACGTCGTAGCCGAGCATGTTGGTCACGATGCCGGTGAAGAAGTCCAGGTAGGTGCGGCCTTCGGCGTCCGTGACCCGGGCGCCCTTTCCGCTCACGATCTCCAGCGGGGACTCGTAGTACAGGGGCAACCAGGAGGGCATGACCGCGCGGTGGCGCGCAAGGAGTTCCGACATGCCCCCAGTGTCCCCAGGGCCCGGGGGCTTGGCCAGGATCACCATGTTGACAACATGCTGGTCGGCCTTACAACGTGTAAAGCATACGTCGGACGGTCCCGCCGGAGCTCACGAGTCGGCGCCACCAGCACGATGTAAGCACTACGCCCTCGAATCTGACAGAGCGTCCTAGACTGTCGCCTGTGCTTCCCACCCTTGCCGAGGTCCTCCAGCTTCCCGCCCTCCAGAAGGCCAGGCCCCGAGTGGTGGCCGGTTCCGAGTACCTGGACGTGGCCGTGCGCTGGGTCCACATCGCGGAGGTCACCGACCTCGCCCACCTGCTGCGCGGTGGTGAGCTGGTGCTCAGCACCGGGATCGCCATGCCCGACGACCCCGACGCCCTGCGGCGCTACATCGAGGACATCGCCGACGCCGGTGTCAGCGGGATCGCCGTCGAGCTCGGTCGCAAGTACCACGCCGAACTCCCGAAGGCCTTCCTCGACGCCGCCCGCGACGCCCGCATCGCGGTCATCCTCCTCGACCGCGAGGCCCGCTTCGTCGAGATCACCGAGGCCGTGCACATCCGGGTGGTCAACGAGCAGCTGGAGGAGCTGCGCGAGTCCGAGAAACTCCACTCGGTCTTCACCCAGCTGTCCGTGGAGGGCGCCGACGTGGGGCAGATCCTGCACGAGGTGGCCCAACTCTCCGGCTGCCCGGTGGTCCTGGAGAACCTCACCCACCAGGTCCTGGCCTGCGACCTCAACGGGGAGGACCCCGGAACCCTGCTGACCGCCTGGGAGAGCCGGTCGCGCGCGATCCGTACCGGAACCCGGACCGTCCACGCGCCCGCCTCGGGCTGGTTGGTCACGACGGTCGGCGCCCGGGGGCAGGACTGGGGGCGGCTGATCCTCATCACCGGGGCCACCCCCACGGCCAGACAGACCATGCTCATCGAACGGGCCGCCACCACCCTGGCGCTGGGACGGCTGCTGGAGCGCCACCAGGAGAGCCTGGAACGCCAGACCCACCGCACGATCATCGCGGGCATCATCGACCGCGCCTACTCCGACCCGGAGGAGGCTCTGGTCCGGGCCCGCGCCGTGGGTGTGCCCCTGCACAACCGGGAGATGGTCGGCCTGGTCCTGCGGCTGCGCGAGAGCGGAACCGGGCTGGCCGCGCAGGCCCGTCTGTCCGACACCGCCGAGGGCGCCGCCCGCGCCTGTCGCGAACTCCGCCTGCCCGCGCTGGTGGGCTCCCTCGACGACCTGCGCGTGGGCATCCTGCTCGCCCTGCCGGACCGCAGGCGCCTGGACGCCACGCTGCACCTGCTGGCGGACCGGGTCCGTGGCGCCGTGGGGGACGCGGCGGTGCTCGCGGTGGGGTCGGCCGCAGACGACGTCCGCGAGGTGCGCCGGTCGTTCCTCGAGGCCCGACAGGTGGGCGACGTGGCGATCAAGCAGAGCGACCGGCGCCCCTTCTACCGCCTGCCCGACCTGCACCTGCGCGGACTGCTGCACCTGTTCCGCGACGACGAGCGCCTCCAGACCTACGTGGAGCGCGAGCTGGGGCCGCTTCTGGACCACGACGCCCGGCACGGCGGCGACCTCGCCGACATGCTCCGCCACTACCTGGGCGCGGGGCGCAACAAGGCGCTGGCCGCGAGCCGGGCGCACCTGTCCCGGCCCGCCTTCTACGAACGGCTGCGCCGGATCGCCAACGTGCTCGACGCCGACCTGGAGTCGGTGGAGACCTGCCTGTCCCTCCACGTGGCCCTGCTGTCACTGGACTCGGTCAGGGACCAGCAGTAGGGGAGTCCCACGTTCGGCACCTGTTCGTCACACCGGTGCAGTACGTTGGATTCCGTTGTGAATCTCCATCTTGACAAGGGATTCCTGATTTTGACGCGTGGAGGACCCCAGTGACCGAGCACCTTGACCCCGGACCCGCACGACGGGTCAACGGGGTGGTGTTGGACGAGACGGCCAAGCGCATCATCGAGGTCCTCCAGCAGGACGGACGCCTGTCCTACGCGGCCATCGGCAAGACCGTGGGCCTGTCGGAGGCCGCCGTACGCCAGCGCGTGCAGCGCCTCCTGGAGTCCGGGGTGGTCCAGGTGGTGGGCGTCACCGACCCCATGACACTGGGCTTCGAGCGTCAGGCGATGATCGGCGTGCGCACCAGCGGCGACCTCAACGCCGCCGCCGACGCCGTCTCCGAGCTGGCGGGCGTCGAGTACGTGGTCATCACGGCGGGCTCCTTCGACCTCATGGTCGAGGTCGTCGCCGAGGACGACGCCCGCCTGCTCGACATCCTCGCCGCGATCCGCGCCGTGGAGACCGTCGAGAGCACCGAGACCTTCCTCTACCTCAAGCTGCGCAAGCAGACCTACGCGTGGGGAACCAGGTAGGAGGAAGCGGTTGTGCCCTCCTGGGCCTGCGCTTCGCTATGGGGTGGACGGGCGCCTTTGCGGAGGAACCTTCGGCGCCTGCGGTGTGATGGCTCGTTCCTCGCAATCCCACCTGCGCCACCTGGCCGCGTCCGCGCCCCGCCCGGCTCACAGCGGTCCCGGCACCCCGGTGACCTCCATGCCCAGCAGTTCCGCGGCCAGAGTCTTGCCGTGGGCGTCCAGGTACAGGGACGTGGTGACCGTGTCGTCGGAGGCCCGCGCGCACACCAGGATCAGGGCGTGCACGTTGTCCATGCGGTGCACGGTGACCGGACCGCGAAAGCGCTCGCCCAACTCGGCGCGGACCCGCTCGGGCGTCAGCTCCCCAAGGAGGACCGGGTACCAGCGGGGGTCACGGGCGACGACGGAGATCGTGTTGAGGTTGCCCTTGTCCCCGGCTCTGGCGGTGGCGATCTCGTACAGCGGGACGCTCATCGCCGCTCCTCTCCGAACCAGCTGACCGCCGGTTCCACGTGCTCTCGTGCGATGGTGCTCGACAGGATGCCCACGACCTCACCGCTTCGGGTCCGTACCCCGCCCCCTCCGGCGGGGCCGCAGGTGTACAGGGCGGTGACCTCCTCCTCCACGGCCTGGGCCCCCGCCCGGTCCGTGCTCAGGGCGGCGACACGCAGTCGGCACTCCGAGAATGCCGCGTCGTCGTGCCCGGACCCCGCCCCGATCAGGTCGACCCGGCTGCGGACCCGGTCTCCCAGGCGTTCGCGGACCACCTCCCCGGCGAGCCTGGCCCGTGCCACGGCGCCGGGCCCCGTGTAGGAGATCTCCCCCTCGCCTCGGTATCCGGCCCGGTAGCCCACGCTGACCTTCAGTGTCCGGGGCCGCGCGAAGCCGCGCGCCCCGTCCACGAGGACGCGGTCCCCGCCCAGCTCCCGCAGGCGCACGCCCGTCATGTCCAGGGAGACGTCCGGGGTCAGGTAGGCCCGTGGGTCGGTCACCTCGTAGGTGAGCTGCTCAGTGACGGTCATGCGGTCGACCCTGCCGCCCGTCCCCGGGAGTTTGGTGACCACGGCACGGCCGTCGCCGTCGACCTCCGCCAGCGGGAACCCCAGGTCGGCAAGGCCCGCCACGTCCTTGCGGCCCGGATCGGCGAAGTACCCGCCGGTCAGCTGGCCCGCGCACTCCAGCAGGTGGCCCACCAGCGTCCCCGCCGCCAGCAGTCCCTCGTCCGACGGGTCCCAGCCGAGGTCGTGGACGAGCGGAGCCAGGAACAGCGAGGGATCGGCGGCCCGGCCCGCGACGATCACGTCGGCCCCGCCGCGCAGGGCGGGCAGCAGGGCCTCCGCTCCCAGGTAGGCGTTGGCGGAGACGAGCTCCCCGTGGGACTCCAGCGGCTCCCCGTCCTCCCAACAGGGCGCGGACGGGTCGATCCTGTCCAGGACGTCGTCGCCGGAGACGGCGGCCACGGTGGTCGGCAACCCAAGAGAGGCGGCCAGTTCCGCGGCCATCGCCCCGGCGGCCACCGGGTCGGCGGCGCCCGCGTTCGTGACCAGCCTCGTGCCCCGACGGTGCAGGGGTTCCAGGAGGAGTTCGAGGCGGCGGCGGAGCATCGGGTCGTACCCCGGCCCCGAGCCCTCGGACGCGCGCAGGGAGGCGAGCGAGACCGTTCGCTCACCCAGGCACTCCAGGACGAGTGTGTCGAGCGCACCCCGCTCGACCAGGTCGACGGCGGGTTGGAGTCGGTCGGAGGCGAATCCCGCGCCGCAGCCGATCCGGGTGCCAGGGGTCACGTGTTGCTCCTTCGGGTTCGCGCGGACCATCGGTTCGCGGGGTGTGCGGGCGTTGGCGGGGGCCGGTCACGCCGCCCACGGCAGGATGACGCCCATGGCGACGGCGGACCCGAAGACCACCAGGCTGACCAGCCAGGCCCAGGGGAACAGGAACCGGATGTGGGTGCCGATGGGGACCCCGGAGAGGCCGACCAGCAGGTAGAAGGAACCGGTCATCGGGCTGATCGGGAAGCCGACGGTCTCCTGGCCGGTGATCGAGGCCTGCGCGACGTCGATCGGGGCGACACCGAACTCGCCTCCCACGGCGGCCAGCACGGGCATGACGGCGAAGTAGTAGGCGTCCGGACCGAAGACGAGGCTCATGGGGACGGCCAGCACGCCGATCAGCAGGGGCAGACCGGGTCCGAGGAAGTCGGGCATGGCCCCGGTCATCGACACCGCCATCGCCTCGATCATGCCGCTCTCCTCCATGACTCCGAGGAAGGCCCCGGCCGCCAGGAGGGTGCTGGCCATGAGGATCGCCCCGCGAGCGTGGTCGTTGATCCTCTCGGTCTGGGCCGACATCCCCGGGTAGTTCACGGCCAGCGCGATGACGAGGGCGATCATGAACACCAGCTCCGGGGGCATCACCCCCGAGATGAGAGTGGCGACGGCGGCCAGGGTGAGCGCGGCGTTCAACCAGTACAGGCGGGGGCGCAGAAGCTCCGGACGCTCCGACTCGTACTCGGCGGGCGCGGCCACCCGAGGGGCGTCGTCACCGTCCGCACCGCCGGACGGACCGCCGGACGAGCCAGCGGACGGGCCGACCCCGGCGCCGACCGGACGCCCCGCGGCCGTCGTGCGCAACCGGTTCCGCTCGCGCACACCCAGGTAGTACGCGATGAGCAGGCACGTGACCATGCCGATGAGCTGGGCCGGGATCAGAGGGACCCACAGGTCGTTGGCCGGGATGCCGCTCGCCGTGGCCGCTCTCGCCGTGGGGCCGCCCCAGGGGAGGATGTTCATGATCCCCGCCCCGAGTCCCGTGAGCGCGGCGAGTACCACCCGGCGCATCCCCAGCGCGTCGTAGAGGGGGAGCATCGCCGGGATCGTGATGAGGAACGTGGTCGCGCCGGCGCCGTCGAGATGGGCCACCATCGCCAGGACCACCGTGGCCACGGCGATGGTCACCGGGTTGTCCCCGGCGAACCTCAGGACTCGGCGCACGATGGGGTCGAAGAGCCCGGCGTCGCGCATCACCCCGAAGTAGAGGATCGCGAAGACGAACATGGCGGTGGTGGCGGCCACCCCGGTGATGCCCGCGGACACGAAGGAACCGACCTCGCCGGGACCGAAGCCCATCACAAGGGCGGCGGCGACGGGCACGCCAGCCAGGGCCACGACCGCGCCCACGCGGTTGGACAACAGCAGCACGAGCACGACCGTGATCGTCGCGAATCCCATGGCGGTCAGCATCTGGAACGCTCCTCGGAAACGGGGGGAGAGAGTGACCTGCGGCACTCTCGCTCATGTTTCCGTGACGTTTCCTTGAGTGTCCAGCATTAACAAAGCAAGGAGCTATGCTCTCGGAGCATGGACCTGACGCTGAGGGAGTTGTCGGTCTTCGCGACCGTCGCCAGGCACGGGAGTTTCACCGCCGCCGCCGACACGCTGCACGTCGCGCAGTCCTCGTTGAGCCGGACCGTGATGGCGATGGAGCGCAACCTGCGCGTCCGACTGCTCGAACGCACGACCCGGAACGTGCGGTGCACGGCGGAGGGCGCCGAACTCCTCGCCGTGGCCGAGCGCCTGCTCGCCGCCCACCGTGCGGAAATGAACGGACTCGAACGCTTCCTGCGCGGAACCCGGGGCACCGTCGTCGTGGCGACGCTGCCCTCGGTCGCGGCCGCACTGCTGCCAGCGGTGATCGCGCGCTTCCGAGCCTGCGCCCCCGAGATCGACGTCCACGTCCTGGACGGCATGGCGGGCAGCGCGATCGAGCGCCTGCGGGCGGGGGAGTGCGACATGGCGCTGGTGGCCGCCCAGAGCCCGCAGGAGGGACTGCGGGCACGGCCGCTGCTCAGGGACCGCTTCCTCGCGGTGGTGCCGTCCGGGCACCCGCTCGCGCGGCGTCCGGAACTCACCTGGGCCGACCTCGCCCCGGAACCCTTCATCGTGACCGGCGGGGACTCCAGCGTCCGCCCGGTCACGGACACCGCCTTCCGGAGCGCGGGGCTCCGGCCGGTGCGCACCATCGAGGCGGGCAACATCTCCACCGTGGGCGGCCTGCTCTCCGCGGGCCTCGGTGTCGCCGCGCTCCCCGCGCTGTCCCGGATCCTCATGAGCTTCGCCGACCACGTGTGCCTGCCACTCGGCGCACCCGCCGTCGAGCGGAGGGTTGACGTGATCGTCCATGGGGAGCGACGCATGGGACGGGCGGCCGAGGCCTTCCTGGACCTTCTGCTGAGGATGCGTGCCGAGGACCACCCCCTCCCGGAGGGGGTGGCCTGGGTGGCGGACCCCGCCTGACGGCCGAGGCCGGACCGGTGGGCGTCCGCCGAACCCGCCCTACACCCCGGCCAGGGCCTCCTCCAGGATGTCCAGGCCCTCACGGAGGAGGTCGTCCCCGATGACCAGCGGCGGCAGCATCCGGATCACGTTGCCGTAGGTGCCCGCGCTCAGCAGGACCAGGCCCCGGGAGTGGCAGTGCCTCAGCACCTGGGCCACGGCCTCGGAGTTGGGCTCCTTGCCGTCACCGACCAGCTCGATGGCGACCATCGCCCCACGGCCGCGCACGTCGCCCACGACGTCGAAGCGGTCGGCGAAGGAGCGGAGACGGTCCAGCATGAGCGCACCGATCTCGCGGGCCCGGCCGGTGAGGTCCTCGGTCTCGATCACCTCCAGCGAGGCCAGCGCGGCGGCGCAGGCCGCCGGGTTGCCGCCGTAGGTGCCGCCCAGCCCGCCGCCGTGCACGGCGTCCATGAGCTCGGCCCGGCCGGTCACCGCCGCCAGCGGCAGGCCGCCCGCGATGCCCTTGGCCGTGGCGATCAGGTCCGGCACGATCCCCTCGTGGTCGCAGGCGAACATGTCGCCGGTGCGCGCGAAGCCGGTCTGCACCTCGTCGGCGACGAACACGATCCCGTTGGCGCGGCAGAACTCGACCAGCGCGGGCAGGAACCCGGGGGCGGGCTCGATGAAGCCGCCCTCACCCTGGATGGGCTCGATGACCATCGCGGCCACGTTCTCGGCGCCGATCTGCTTGACGACCTGGTCGATCGCGGCGGCCGCGGCCTCGGGTCCGCAGTTCTCGGGACCGGTCGGCCAGCGGTAGGCGTAGGCCATGGGCATGCGGTGGATCTCGCCCGCGAACGGACCGAAACCCTGCTTGTAGGGCATGTTCTTCGCGGTCAGGCCCATGGTGAGGTTGGTGCGGCCGTGGTAGGCGTGGTCGAACACCACGACGGCCTGCCGCCCGGTGGCGCTGCGCGCGATCTTGACGGCGTTCTCCACCGCCTCCGCGCCCGAGTTCAGCAGGATGGACCGCTTCTCGTGGTCGCCCGGGGTGACCCGGTTGAGCGCCTCGCAGACCTCCACGTAGGCCTCGTACGGGTTGACCATGAAACAGGTGTGCGTGAAGCGGCCGAGCTGCTCGGCGGCGCGCTCGACCACCCGCGCGTCGGCGTTGCCGACGTTGGTCACCGCGATACCGGACCCGAAGTCGATCAGCGCGTTGCCGTCGACGTCCTCGACGATGCCGCCTCCCGCGCGCTCCACGTACACCGGCAGCACGCTGCCCACGCCCTGGGCGACGGCGGCGGACCGGCGCTTCTGGATCTCGCGGGACTTGGGGCCGGGGATCTCGGTGACGATCCGGCGGGACTGGACGACCTCGGTCTGTGCCATGCGGCTGCCTCCTTGTGCGCGGGTGGTGCGACTGTGCGGACGGGCAAGACACTAGAGCGCCCTGAACCGGACACCCATGGACACAGTGGATAATCAGGAGGGAGTCCTGTGCCATTGCGTCAGGGATGGGGCCGCAGGGAGGAGAGCTACGCGAGGGAGTCCGGATGCCGCCGACACTGGGGGCGCTGCTGCGCACGCCGAGTCTGCGTCTGCGCCTGCTGACAGGGCAGGACCGCACGCACCGCCAGGTGGAGTGGGTCGCCGTCAGCGAGCTGGCCGACCCCACCCCCTATCTGGCCGGGGGAGAGCTGGTGCTCACCACCGGTGTGCGGTGGGTTGACCGCCTCCCCGACCTGCGCGCCTACGTGGGCCGCCTGGCCGAGCGCGACATCGCCGGGATCGGCTTCGGCGCGGCGGTCAACTTCGACCACACCCCCGAGGAACTCGTCGATGCCGCGGAGGAGTTCGGGGTGGCCCTCGTGGAGGTCCACCGCCTGACCCCGTTCATGGCGGTCGGCAAGGAGGTCTCCCGGCTGCTTGCCCAGGAGGAGTACGAGGGCCTGAACCGGGCCTTCGCCGCCCAGCGCGCGCTCACCCGGGCCGCGCTCACGGGTGCCCCCGCCGTTGTGGACCGTCTCGCTCGCGAACTCGGCGGCTGGGTGCTGCTGCTCTCCCCGGACGGCGCGGTTCGGCACGCGGCCCCCGGGTCGGCCGCCGCCCGCGCCCCCGGGCTGGCCGACGAGCTCGCCCGGCTGCGCGGCGCGGGACCCCGGGCCAGTGTCTCGGTGGCCTCGGAGGGCGACCGCGTCTCCGTCCAGCCCCTGGCCACGAGTGGCCGGGCGCGGGGGTTCCTGGCGGTCGGCGGGGTCCGGGTGTCCGGATCCGACGACCGCACCCTGGTCAACGCG
Organism: Nocardiopsis sp. SBT366; assembly: GCF_001083815.1. Taxonomy (NCBI): domain Bacteria; kingdom Bacillati; phylum Actinomycetota; class Actinomycetes; order Streptosporangiales; family Nocardiopsidaceae; genus Nocardiopsis; species Nocardiopsis sp. SBT366. Next base: position 57,324 of record NZ_LAVM01000035.1, read on the forward strand.
GCGGTGTCCCTGCTCTCCCTCGAACTCGAACGGCCCTCGCCCGGGCCGGGCTCCGGGGTGCGCTCGGCCGTGCTCACGGCGCTGCTCGACGGCGCCCTCGACCCGGTGCACCCGGGCGCGGCCGACCTGCGGGCGGTGCTGCCCGCCGAGCCCGTGGTGGTGGCTGTCGGCGCGGCGCTTCCGGACGGGCCCCGCCCCGAGGGCGTCCTGGTGGCCGGGCACGAGGGCCGTACGGTGGTGCTGGCCGCGGCGGCCATCGACGCCGCGGTGTTCGGGGAGGTGCTGGCGGGGCCGGTCGGCGTGAGCGCCCCTGTCGGTTACCCGGACCTGGCAGCCGCCCGTTCCCAGGCCGAACGCGCGCTGGCCGCCGCCACCGAGGAGGAGAGCGGCCTCCAGCGCTACGACCAGCTCCCGGGCGGCCTCCTCGGTCTGCTGGACACCCCCGCCGGGGCCCGGCTGGCCGACGACCTGCTGGCCCCGATCGACCAGCAGCGGGCCGCGCCCGAACTCCTCGCCTCGCTGCGTGCCTACCTGGCCGCCTCGGGCCGCTGGGACACCGCAGCCGAGCGGCTGGGCGTGCACCGGCACACCCTGCGCTACCGGATGCGGCGCATCCGGGAACTGCTCCCCGGCGACCTGGACGACCCGGACCACCGCACCGAACTCTGGATCGCGCTGCGTGTGCGCGAGGGCCGTCACTGACACCGGCTCGTCCGCTTCGGCACCGGACCGCCCCGGCACCGAGGGAAAGTGGCACCGGTTCCGGCGTTCGCCAGGTGGGGGCGCGGAAAATGCACCACAATGGCCCTGATAGCTGGGGGTAGTCATCCGATCACTTCTGGTCGGGTGGTCAGGGGGGCGTCGTGAGGTCACTACAGGACGACGAACAGATCGGTGGTCTGGGGTCCTACCCGACCACTGAGGGGCGGATCGCGGACCGCGGCCGCGTGGCGGCGGGGATCGGCGCGGCGTCCCTGCGCTGGAAGACACCGGCGGACCAGGGCGGGGTCCGCTCCTTCCTGGCCTACCTGCGGGCCTGCCTGCGCCGCGAGTCCGTCCTCACCCACGTGGTGCGGGCCGAGCGGCTGAACACCGACACCTGCGCCTGTCTGCCAGCCGGTCCCGAACTGCTGTTCAGCGGAGCCAGGGACACGCTGCCCCCGCACCCCGAGAGCGGCAGGGTGACCCGCCTGGCCGTGCGACACGGACAGGCGTTGCGCTACGGCTACCCCCTGGTGATCCTGGGCGAGGGCCCGGACCGCGTGGCCCTGCCCCTGCTCACCGTGGACGTCCGGGCCGTGGACGGGCCCGGGTCGGCGGGCGGGACCGGCCTGCCGGGCACCGGTCCGGGACCGCTGGTGCGTGCGGTGGGCAGGCCCGACGTCAACCCCGCCCTCCTCGCCCGGCTCGGCATCACCGATCCCGAGGACCTGTTCGAGCTGCGGGCACGGCTCCGCTCCGAGTCCCCCGACCCCACCCACCGGCCCGCCGCTGTCGCCGACCTCGCCGCCAAGGTGCGCACCCTGCTCACCCGGCTGGAGATCGAGCGGGTGGACGACATCGCGCCCCTCGGCACCCGGGGCAGGCCCCATCCGCTCATCCCCGGGGCGCACAACACGGCCGTGCTCTTCCGCGCGGGACCCTCGGGGCCGGGCGACGGGGGCGGGAC